>JBFFHG010000081.1:0-8863 GCA_041557055.1 Desulfosarcinaceae bacterium | reverse complement strand
CTCCGACTCCCTGATGGCGTTGTTGCGCCGCGAAACCCGTCAATTGATTCAGGATGATCCGGATTTCGACGAAGATAAAAAGGATGTAATGAATTTCGATGATCAGGAAAAACGCTGGTATGCTTTTGTGAATCGGACCTCCAAACGGGTGATGTTGCACTTCGGCAATCACCTGCTCGATCATCTCTCCGGCGCCAATTTGTTCAACATCTTCTCCACCCTTGGATCGGCTGGCGGCCTTTATACGCTTCTGGCCCCCTATTTCGTGGCCTATTCCCAATTTGCCAAGGATCGCGTATTTAGTGAAACCGTGATGAAAGAATTTGATGCTTCGCCATGTCCATCCGGCGACAAAACCTTCAAGTTCGCCCATTTCACGGACACGTTTTATGACGTCAACGGCGTGGCCAAGACGCTGCAACAGCAAGTGCATTACGCATTGAAAAACAGCAAGGCCTATACCCTGATGACATGCCATGCATCCGCAAGCGCGGATCGACCCGGGGTTCGCAATTTCAAACCCATTGGCACCTATGAACTGCCCGAGTATTCCGATCAGAAGATTTTTTATCCGCCGTTTCTGGAGATGCTGACCTATTGCTATGACGAGCAATTCGACCATATTCACACCGCCACACCCGGACCCTTGGGGCTGGCGGCGCTGGCCATTGCCAAGATCCTTAAACTGCCTGTCAGCGGCACGTATCATACCGCCATTCCCCAGTATGCACAGATTTTGACCGGTGATGAAGCCATTGAGGAGCTGGCGTGGAAATATATGCTCTGGTATTACGATCAACTGGACGTGATCTATGCGCCGTCCCAAAGCACCCGGGACGAATTGATCGCCAAGGGGCTCAGTCCGGCCAAAATCAAACTCTATCCCAGGGGTATTGACGTGGCGTTTTTCAACCCGGCCAAACGCAACGGCATTTTCAAAAAGACCTACCGGTTATGCCAAGGCATCAAGCTGCTTTATGTGGGCCGCGTGTCCAGGGAGAAGAATTTGGACCTGCTCGCCAAAGCGTTCAAGCGACTGGTCAATGGCGGTGAAAACGTCCAACTGGTGGTGGTGGGCGAAGGCCCCTATCTGGAGGAGATGCAGACCGAAATGAGGGGCTTGCCGTGTTGCTTTACCGGCTATTTGACAGGTGAGGCCCTGGCGACAGTCTATGCTTCGGCTGACCTCTTTGTTTTTCCAAGCGCCACGGATACCTTCGGCAATGTGGTGCTGGAGGCCCAGGCTTCGGGCCAGCCGGTGATCGTCAGCGACCGGGGCGGGCCATGCGAAAATATCATCAGGGACCAAACCGGACTGCTATGCAGCGCCGATGATCCGGAAAGCTTGTTTGAGGCAATTTTGACCCTGATTCGTGATCCCGACCGCCGGCAGGCCATGGGCCGGGCGGCACGCCGATATGTAGAAGAGCGTTCATTTGAAAACGCCTTCCTGCAAATGTGGGAGCTTTACCAGGGGCCGCCGCCGACCGCCGTGGCGGCCGCTGCCCGGTGAACCCCGACGCTGCATAAACCCTATCGTTGCATAAAAAAGATGGCCAAGGCACGGATGATCCCATCCTGCGATGCCGGATCGCTTCAGCCGATGTCAAAGGGACTTGACTTGGGCAATCCCTTTGGGATAAGAGGCGGTTTTAAGCAATGCGGCATCATGAAGATCCGCCGATAGACCGGAAAACGACATCCACATTATGCAAAGGCCGCAGAAGCACTTCCGGGTGAAGATCTCCTGCCGTTGTTCTTGTTTGCTGAATTTTCGAATCTGCCCCTCAATTTTTCTGCCGGAACACCCGGAGCTGGTATGGGCCATCGTATTGGATGCCCGTTTGTTGTGAATTGTGCTGTCGTTTCCGGTAGGCGGTTCTATTTTTTAATGGTGGTTTTATCCATTTCAAGGAGAAGCACGACATGACCATTCAAAACATTGATTGGAATGCGGTTTGGAAATCTCAAGTAACGGCCAACTCCGAAGCCAGGGGGGGATTCGATAGGGGGAACGTCTCGGAGAGTGAAGCTTGGGCACGAAATTATTGGAAAATGGTTTTGGATGCCCGGGATTTTGTTCAGCAGATGCAAAAGGGGCTGCCCATCCACGCGAATACCCGAATCCTGGATATCGGCGCCGGTCCGGGCACACTGACCGTCCCGCTGGCCAAACAGACGGCCCGCATCACATCTGTTGAACCGGCGGGATCCATGGCGGAGATTCTGCGTGAAAATATCAAGGCACATGGATTGAACAATGTGGAATGCATCCAAAAAAAATGGGAAGATATTGATGAAGGCCAGGACCTCGAGCCGCCCTATGATTTGGTCATCGCGTCGTTCTCCCTGGGTATGGCGGACATTCGGGCCGCCATTGAAAAGATGCAGCGGGTGTCAAACGGCTATATCTTCCTTTTCTGGTTCGCCGGTCCATCCTCGTGGGACCGGGATTTCGGAACGATATACAAGACCCTTTTCGACAAAGAGTACCCGGGCATGCCCCAGGGGAATGTGCTTTTCAACGTGCTTTATCAAATGGGTGTCTATCCCAATCTCGAGGTTTTTCCCAGCCGGATGGATCACCATTACAGCAGCGTGGAAGATTTGGTCGGGGATATCCGTTCAAGGCTGCCGGAAATCTCCGTTGAGCAGACGGCAATGCTCAACAGCTATTACGCCAATGTCGTTGAAAAAAGAGAAAACGGGGTGGTGTTTCCGTATACCTGGCAAAGCATGAAGATTTGGTGGAAAAAAGGATAATCGGCCTACCCGGCGGCACGGTCGAACCCGCGAATGCCGCCGGGTCCCGTGCCGACGCCGAATTGCTTCAACGCCTCGGGAACGCAGATCCGGGCGCCGTTGTTCAATCCGACGACATCCACATGGGTGTTGTAAAGCCTGTAAAGGTTGGTTCTTGTGATGGCCGCCGCTGTCGGGCCGTCCGCAATGACCCGGCCCTCTTTGAGCATCACCACCCGATCCGAAATCCAGAGGGCGTGGTCAGGGAAATGGGTGGTTTTGATAAAGGTGTATCCGCTGCGGGCCAGGTCGGCGATACGGCCCAGCAAACGGATCTGGTTGCCGTAGTCCAGGCCGTTGACCGGTTCGTCCATGATAAAGATGTCCGCCCCCTGGGCCAGGGCGCGGGCTATCAGGATCAACTGGCGTTCGCCGCCGCTGACCTCGGTATAGGGCCGATCTTTAAGGTGGGTGATGGAGAGCCGTTCAAGGGCCTTGAGGGCGGCCAGTTCGTCCGCCTCACCATATCGAAAGAAGAACGGCTTGTGGGGCATTCTGCCCATCAGCACCACGTCCAGCACCCGATAGCCGAACGAAAGGCGGTGAACCTGGGGCACATAGGCAATGCGCAGGGCCAGTTGTTTGGGCGCAATGGCCGAGACTGGACGGCCCTCCAGCAGCACTTGCCCGCTTTGGGGGCGGTAGAGCCCCAGCAAGAGCTTCAGCAGGGTTGTTTTGCCGCTGCCGTTGGGCCCCAACAGGGAGACGATTTCACCCGGCGCAAAGGAGACCGAAATGTTATGGAGAACCGGTTTGCGCGAATAGCCATAGGTGACCTGCTCGACGGCAATCAAGGTCATTGGTTCCATCCTTTCCTGGCTTTGCCAAGAACGAAGGCGAAAAAGGGTATGCCGACCAGGGAGGTTAAAATCCCGATGGGGATCTCCACGCTGAACAGCAAGCGGGCGATGTCGTCGGCGATCAGCAGATAGGCGGCCCCGATAAGGGCGGCCGCCGGCAGCAGGATGCGATTGTCCGGCCCGACGATCATGCGGGCGATGTGCGGAATCAAGAGGCCCACCCATCCGATGATGCCCCCCATGACCACGGTCAGCGCGCTGATAACCGTGGCCAGAAAGATAAAGAGAAACCGCAGAAAGACCACACTGAGGCCTAAGGTGCGGGCCTCTTCATCTCCCATGCTCAATACATTCAGATAGCTGGAAAGCAACAGCAAAATAAGGATGGCGCCGATGATCGGACCGCCGGCAGCCAATACCGTCATGCCGTCCACGGCGGAGAGTCCGCCCATGAGCCAGTAAACAATGGCCGGCAACTCTTCGTAGGGATCGGCCAGATATTTGACCATCGACAGCAGGGAAGTAAACAGGGCCCCGCTGACAATGCCGCCCAGAATCAGCATCAGAAGCCGGTCTCCCCGATTGAGCGCCGACAGGGCAACTGCCGCCAGAACGGCGATCAAACCAAAGGAGAAAGCGCCCAGTTGGACCACAAACCAGTTTTCGGCCAGGATCATGCCCACGGCGGCGCCGAAGGCGGCCCCGGCCAGAACACCCAGCAGCCCCGGCGAAACCAACGGATTGATGAACATGGATTGAAACACCGCCCCGGACACCGAAAGGGCCGCACCGATCAGGATGGCGGCGGCAATGCGCGGCAGCCGGATATGGACCAGGATGTTTTTGATAATCAGATACTGCTGGTTGTCCGTGACCGGGCCATGGAATATTTGCAGGCTGGCAAAGCGCCCCAAATCAACGGGACTTAACGGGTATCGTCCCAGGCAGAGCGATATCAGCGCCGTCAGGAACAGGACAGTCAGCAGGATGGAAAGTATCATCGGTCGTTTCATGGCTGCAAAAGCTTTCGGGCCGCCGCCTCATCCAGGCTGACATTGAGAAAAAGCCGGTAGAAGCATTGGGTCTCGGCCACCGGATCAAAGGGGCACGCCTTGGGATAGAGCTGGTGGATCATCCATTTCAGCCCCAACAAACGCATGAAGGAGGGCGGACGGTCAAACCAGTTAAACGGGGTGCGTGGAATCCTGCAGATCCGGCCGTCCCGGACAGCACGGATATTTTTCCATCTGGGATCGCTTTCCACCCTGTTGAAGAACAGCGGTTCGTGGGAAACGATCACTTGGGGATCGTATTGCAGGATCTGCTCCATGGATATTTTCTGCATGCCCCGGGTGCTTCTGTCACTGCACCGATGGACATTTTCACCGCCGCTTAAGGGGATCAACTGGGCGTGCACCGAGGTGTGGCATTCGGTGCTCAGCCCGTCGGGGCCTTCAGCATAATAGACCCAAAGCCGATCCGGGTCAGGTATGGCTGCGCGAATTCGGGTCACCGCCTCAAGGGTTTTTTCGGTATATCGGCAAAGGGCCCGGGCGCGTTCCTGGTGGTTGAACAGTTTTCCCAGAAAGTCAAACGCAGCCGGATAGTCGGCCAGGGAGTCCAGAACAATATACACCACGGGAATTCCCAGCGGTTCAAGCGCCTGTTCCATCTTCTCGTTAACGGGCGACATTTGCCACATCCATATCAGAATAATATCGGGCCGCACCTGTAGCAGGGTTTCCAGATTGGCCGTGCGCCCCCGGCCGAACCAGCCGCCGATCACGGGCAATTGCCGCATACGCGGATCAATGTATCTCTTTTCGGATTGATTGAGAGGTGAATTGAGTCCGGCAACCATTCCGGGGTCAAAGGCGTAAACCATATAAGTGGCCGGTGGCGACGTGCCGTATACCTTGCCAATGGCCTCGGGAACCATGACCTGCCGTCCAACCATGTCGGTAATCTGCCGGGCTCCGGCGGGAAAACACCCTCCCGCCAAAAGGATCAGCGCCGGAATCAAATGGTTGCACACCTTTTTGATCGTCAAATTTTTTTGCCGCATTTCAAAACGCCCCGATCTATTCAGGTTGCCGCGTTGATGGCGATCAATCTTTGCGGCGGCTGAACCTTCACGAAAGAGATTGGTAAAGAGATCTTCCGGTCGTTGATATTGTGCCTTTTGATCAGAACCCTGGCGTTTTCCACATCCCGGATGCGCACCGTTTCAAACAGCTCGTTATGCTCCAGAACGCTTTCCTCTAAGCGATTGATCTCCAGATCATCGATCCGGAAGCGCAGCGAGAGCATCAGGCAGATTTCCAGATAGCGTTTGGTCATATAGTGATTGCCGGTCATGGCAATGATGCCGGCATGGAATTCGGCATCGAACACAAAAACTTTTCGATGAACCCGACTGGCAATCCCATGTTCGTAAGCCTTTTTCACCTTGTCCAACTGCGCCAACTTTTCATTCGTCATCTGGCGGATCGCTTTTCCGATGGTGCATATTTCCAGGGTTTCCTTGGTCTCGTAGAGATCTTCGGTTTCCTCTCTGGTCAGGCAGCGAACAGAGAAACCCTGATTCGGAATGAAGCCCAGATACCCCTCCTTGGCCAGAATGCACAAAGCGTTGTTCACGGGCGTTCGGCTGACCCCGAGTTTTTCGGCAAGATCCGTTAAAATCAACCGTTGCCCGGGGATGATATGATGACCCATCATCATTTCCTTGATGGCTTGATATGCTGCCAGTGTAAGATTTTTTTTTGTTTTCACGCGGCCGGCCTCCTTTTATTGTCTTAACGTTGTATGGACAACATGGCAAAATCGTCTCCATCCTTTTCAATGGCTGTTTTTCACCGATAAACGATCCACCCCGGCTAATATGCATAGATCAGGTTGATAAAATAGCTGGCGCCCTCTTCCGGGTAGCCCTCTTCCACTTCGTGGTCTTCATCAAAAATATTGTTGATGCCGGCTTCCAGCTTCAATCCGTTGAAAAGCGCATAATCGGCCTTGATATTGACGATGGTGAAGTTTTCGGTTTCGCGGATGCCGTTGGAAGAGCTGTAACGACCGGTATAGTGCGCTGCATCCGCCGCCAGGCCCAACTTTTCCCACAGGCGATAGCGGGCATGGGCGCAGATCTTGTGCGCGGGAACATCGATGATTTTTTCAGAACCGCTGCGGTTGTCCCATTGGGTATAGGTGTAGCTGAGGCCGCCGTCCAGGCTGTTTGTGAAGCGGACCGTCATCTGCGCTTCGGCCCCGTAAAGGAAGACCTGGCCCACATTTTGATTCTGCTCCAGCGTGGCCGTTGCATCATCAGGGTCGGCAATGGTGACGGAGAGAATATAGTCTTTGACATCACTGAAGAACATGGCGCTCTGAAAGGTGATGCGGTCGGAAGAAGATTTATAGCCGACTTCATAATTGGCGGCGATTTCAGGGTCAAGTCCGGTATTGGGCAGGCCGTAGCCCATGCGGTAGGAGTAACGGTCCTTGAGGGTCGGGAAACGGCTTTTGCGGGCGAGGGTCGCATAGGCGGTGCCGGTATCTGAAAAATCGTAAAATATACCGACCTGAGGGTTGAACGCCGAGGCATTTTGGGTTGGATAGTCACTGATGATACCGGTGTCACTGTCGTAATTCTGAGCCTCCACGGCGATCTGCCAATCGTAGCTTGCGCCCGCCAACACATACCAACGGTCGGTGAGGGTGATGGTATCCTCAATGCCGACGGAGTAATACTCGTCCCGGAAGGTCCTTTTGGGCTCATGGTTGTCGTGCTCTTTGTGGCGATCCCTTTTATAATGCAGAGCGGCCTTGAGGTTGTTGCGGTCCCAACGCCGGGTGCCCATCTCCAGAGAGCCGCCGAGGGTATCGTCATTGTACCAGCTTTTAAATGAAGAGCCGCGGTTCTGGGTGGTGTAGGCGGCGTCATCATAACTGAACAGCGAATTGTTGTAGATGTCGTAATACAAACGCGTCTTGATATAGCTCACCGCCCCGATGGCCGTTTTGGAGTTGAAATAGTAACTCTCCTTATCCCACTGGGGCCACTGCCAATATCTGATCCTCTGGGAGGCGTCGTCGCCGGTATAGGGCGGTGCGCCTTTTTCACCCTCCTGCTTGCTGTAGCTGAATGCATATTCGTCTTGAGCGGAGGGCTGATAGCCGATCTTGAAGCTGACCTTTTTATCGGTGGCATAAGAATTGTTGCGTTTGCCGCCATCTTCGGTCGCAGTCGGTCCAAACTCGTCGGAGAGGTGGTGGTGATCCCGGTCCACATAGCTGGCGCCCCCCTGAAGATACCATTTGCCCCGGTTGGACCCGAAGTCGGCATAGGCGGTGGTGGTGTCGCCCTCCGCTATTCCGATGCCCGCATTGGTCTCAAAGGGTTTATCCGGCCGCTTGGTGACCACATTGATGGCGCCGCCCATGGTGTTGGGGCCGTAAAGGACCGATGCGGCGCCTTTGGATACGGTGATTTGAGAGGTGTCGAAGGTGGTGAAACGGCCAAGATCGGAATAGCCATCGTACATGACATAGATGGGAATGCCGTCCATAAACAGCGGCACATGTTTAAGGTCGAATCCGCGCACGAAAACCGTGCGCTCGTTTCTGGCGCCGGAGCGCGACAGCGTTACCCCCGGCATCAGGTCGAGGGCCTCGGCCAGGTCATCGCGGTTGAACTGCCGCAGCGCCCCTTCGTCCACCCGGTCGACCGTGCCCTGCGGCCCCTCTTTTTCATCCGTGACAACGACGTCACCCAGGGTAAACACACCGGTGTTCTTCGGGTTCGCCCCCTGTTCTTCGGCTGCCGCCGGCGCGCACAAGACCAACGACAACATGACCGACACAATCGAAATCCAATTTGGGTATCTCATAATCAGATCCTTTCAGCTGCCATTATTGAGACCATGCCAAGTGGCGGTCATATCTGCCATGTGTTATCAGGGGGAGTATGTTAAAAATGTAAAATGTACGTTACAAAATACATTTCAGACCCAATACCGTATGATTTGTGAAAAAGTCAATATGTAATTTGGGGGCATGCTTGATGGATAAGCGGTAATGGCGTTGTTTTTTACCCGGGCAGAGGATCGGCGGGCGTCCGGCTTGCCATGGATGTGCTTAAAACGGTCCATGGGGCAGGGCGCCCGGAAACTGAAAAGGGGTTGTTGAATCCCATATTAAATGAGTAAATACCCCGCCCGTATTTTCACACTGATTTGACAAACAGCCCGGTATTATCGAAT
>JBFFHG010000080.1:0-8904 GCA_041557055.1 Desulfosarcinaceae bacterium | reverse complement strand
TTTGGAATCGAATGTTTTTAAAATCCAAAAAAAACAGAGAACCGCAGAACCAACGGCCGGCTGCCGGGCAATGCAATCTGACATGCGCCTTTGTGGCAGCCCTGCTGGTGATTGCCGGTTCGCTGTTGTCCTGCTTTGCAGCGGCAGTGGAGGAAACCATGCAACAATCCGTAATGATCAACCCCCTCCCCCTGGGGGATACGCGCAACAGCGCCTCAGTACCCTACTCGGTGCAACTGCAAGGCGAGATCCTTTGGAAAGCCGCGACCACCCAGAAAGCCAACCCTCAACCGGCCCGCCAACTGGCCATCAAGGACGATTTTCTGGTGGCCGGTTACGGCCCTTACGTGGGCCTGCATCAACGCAACTCGGGCCAAGCTGTCTGGTCCTGGCAGATCGGCTCCAATTTTAAATTTCATCTGACCCCCGATGGTCTTGTGACCCTGGACCACGCCGGATTTTACCGAATTCTGCACTTTGACAAAACATTGAGCGAACCGCTTTCCCTGCCCTTTCTGGATGATCAAACCGTTCTGTACTTTATATCCCGGGCCGATGACGAATTCCGATACGGTTTTGCCCTGACGCCGCTGCCCACCAGCAGCCCCGACGATATGTCCGTGGGCCCGGAGTTCTCCTATCTGCGCTACAATATCAAAACCAGAGATTTCCTATGGGAGTTCAGTAAGGAATCGGAAGTGCTGGATCTGCTGTATGATATTGCCCGCAACCGTATCTGGATCATTGGAAAAGACGCCCTGTTCGCCTTCCCGGCAGATGCTCAAAACGAAAAAGCTGTTTTGAGCAAGCCCTTTGAAATGGTGCTCGGCGCCGCCCTTGATACCGCCGGCCGGATTTTGATCGCGGCCCGGGAAAAGGGAGCGCGCACCTTTTCCCTGATGGTCCTGGAAACGGATCTCAAACCGTCCTGGCGATACGACCTGGGCCCCAACCCCATCCTCCAGCAACCGCCCTGCCCCATGCCGGATGGATCGGCAAGTCTGCTCACGGGCAGGGACCTGGTCAATATATCCGCAGGCCAGCCCAACTGGGCAGTGACAATCCCGGGCTATACAGGCCGGGCCTATTTTACGGTTCTGGCGGACGGCGCCATCCTTGCGGCTGCCGGCCCCATGCTGACCCATTTCACGGCTAAAGGGGAGAAACGCCGGAGCGTGACGGTGGAGGAGCCGATCACCTGCCGCCCCATCGTGGATGAAAACGGCAGGATCTACGTGGCCGGCGCCAAGGGTATCTATTGCCTGAAGTGATCATTGAAAACTGGAAACAAACCATCTTTCCCTGAATCGGACCGCATCATGACCCAATACCAAAAATCCACCGACACCGAACATACCGCCAAGCTGGCCTCCAAGTTGGTCACGGCCGAGTGGGTTAAAAAAATCGCCTGCGCCGGCGATTCCCTGCCCTTCGAGGTCTGGACCCAATTCGTCGGCAACGGCGCCGACATCACCCTCAAGGTCAAAGATCAAAAGGGCAAGTCCGTACAAACGGTTAAGGGCAAGGTCTACGGTAACCGTTTTGCCGGAAGCGTCATCATTCCGGAAAAAAACTTCGAAACCCTGACCTTCACCGCCAGGCTGCCCAAACACGGACTGGAGATCGAAGCCAACACCTGCCGGGTTCTTCCGCCGGTGGGCATCATCAATCAGCAATGGGATCGCACCGAAGCCCGCCGCGGTGATGTGGTCAAACTCACCGCCGACACCCAAAACATTGCCGACGGTGAAGAGCTGGTGATTATGATTTACGAATACGACCGGGACGGCGCCCATGACTTTATCGCCAAATTCCCCTGCCGGGTGACGGACCGGAAAATCGAAGCCGATTGGCAATACCAGTATCATGAGGATACCGATGAAATCCCCACGGAGGAGGAGATGCAGCGATACGGCAACCAGTACAATCCACCCGAGTATTTTTGGACGGCTGATTTCCACGGCCGACGCTTCGGTCAGAACCAGGAATCCGGGCTGCTGCGGTTTAAGGACTGGATCGAAATCGAGTTGCGGGATTCCGCCGGAAGATTGATATCAGATGCGGCCTATGTGCTTCATTTGCCCGACGGCACCGAACGCGGAGGCCGCACCGATGCCCAGGGACGCGCCCGCGAAGAGAATTTGCCGCCCGGCCCTTGCTTTGTCACCCGCGAGAGCTGAACGGAGCGCTTCCCAATAGGGCGCAAAACAATAATAACAACATGATATAAGATCAAGCGATGCCGACTTATTGTGTTTCACCTGCATACATGGATGGATGGCCCGAATCAACGGTCGCGGATTTTTTGTGCGATCCCGCACTGGACCCACCGATTCCGAACATCGATCGCCGCCTCTCCCAATTGATTTCCAGCGGCCGCATTCTGCACTACCAAAGAAACGGCACCCGCACAGTGGTTGATTCGGAGGAATTTTCAATTCAAGCCGGCGATTTTCTGTTTGTCGCCGAATCCTGCGCCACCGGCAGCAGCCACACGGTTATTACCGGGTTGAGTAATTTGAAGCATGTGTTTGTGATGGCCGACAACCCGGGGGATCGATTTGCCTCCGAAGCCCGCGGTTTCTATTCCCCTCTTCCGGACACGCGCGTAATTTCCGAAACCCCGGGAACCCTGGTGGATCTTGTCCGCAGAATCCATTCCGGCTGCGACATCACAGCGCCCATCGGACAGGTTCTGATTGTGACCCACGCCAATGAGATCGGCCTTCTGTTTCCGGCCAACGATACGGACACCGTGGATGAAATGACCGACTACGACGAGTTGGACGCCTATATCAATGACAGTGATCAATTACAAATCTCAGCACGGGTCCTGGGCAACAGCGCAGCCGTCCACATCAAGGGGTGCAAAATCGGCCGTGAAAATTTTTATCTTGGAAAAATCAGGCAACTCTTCGGCGGTCAGGTTTTGGTGACGGCACCCAAACACCTCGATACCTACATGACCGATGAAAGAATCGTGCGGCGGGGCCGCCGCATCGTCGAGCGCACCACCTACCGAATCGAATATATGTTATACAGCTTCAAAGTGTTCAGCCAACGGCGCCGGCGCAATCGGAGCCCGTTGAGCCGATTGTTCGAAGCCGCGACCCTCACCGATATTCACAACGACGGCATCAGCGCCCGGCAATGGCGCTCCTGGATTCCGTCCGACATTCACCAGCGCAACGCGGTACGGCGCTTTCCGTGTGAAATTCCCATCGACCGCATGACGGTGTCCCGATCCTATCGCTATCGCAATCGAGAAATCTACACAACGGGTGTGCAGTACCCCCAGGGAGAGGAGCCCCCCCGAACCAGGGCTGAAAGATTTGAACTTCTCAGAGACGATATGGCCCGCAATCCCAAAATGAGCGCCGCTCACCCCTACCCCATGTACCGCAGGTTCGGATACGGCACTTACGATGAATTCGTCGACCAGGTCAATTGGACCCGACCGTCCTGGAACCGCAACAATCGAATCCTGAGCATGTCGGCATCGCGCTACGAATACGAGATCCGAATTCCCATCACCGGACCCAACAGAGGGCAGACGCGCCTGGTGCTCAATGCCTATCTGGACAGCGGCGCCCAGGAGGATTTCCAATACCTTCACCATGATCTGCTTGAAACCGACGAACGATTTTTCGGCATGATGCCCCCAAAGGATGCACGCAAAGGCTGACAGGGGAATTCGCTCTATTTTATGGATTGCACTAATTGCAAAACCCACTAACTGCACAGGATTCGTGGTTTATAAAGCAAAAGAGATGCACCCTCTAAGTGGTCGGACAATTATTTTCCTGCCCGGGCTGGATGGCACAGGTATCTCATTCGAGCCTCTGGCGCAGGTGCTTCCGCTCGATGTCAATGTAAAGGTAATTCGCTATCCAAGGGATGGATTTCTCAGTTTTGAAGAAACGGTCCGGTATGCCATGGATCAAATCCCACCTGACACGGAAGATGGGATCGTTCTGGCCGAATCCTTCTCAGGGCCAGTGGCGATCGCACTGGTTGGTTCCGGGAGACTCAGAGCCAAGTGTCTGATCCTCTGTTCAACATTTGCCAAGTCCCCCAGACCGGCATTGATGAAAGTCTTCAGTTATCTGCCCCTTGAATTATTAATCAGATTTCCATTTCCAAGGTTTTTATTGAGCCATATGGTTGAAGGAGGCCAAGAAGCCACCGACTTGTTCCTTGCAATGTGCAACGGGTGAAGGCACTTGTACCGGCAAAGGTACTTGCCCATAGGGTGAAAATCATAAGCAAAGTGGACGTTCGTGAGTGGCTGCCAAAGCTGACCGTTCCCTGTTGTTATATTCAAGCGACATCAGATATAAGCGTTCCCTCATCTTCCCTGTTCCATTTCGCTGAGGCTGTTCCTGATTTGCGAGTTAAAAGAATAAGAGGACCGCACTTCATTCTTCAAGCACAGCCTGAAGCGTCCTTGTCTGCGATTCAAAACTTCGTGGGAATGATTTCAAATTTCAGAACGATCGAATAACGGATTGTGCACGGACCATTTCCCGCCCCATGGCGTCATAGGCCCCAAGGCGGCGGTCCTTTCCGTCCTTCTTGGGGCCTCTATTATCCATCAGGATCTCATTGCTGTTTTGGGAGTGCATTCAGCATCGCTTCAATCTCTGTTTTTTTGAACCCGACGATACTTTTTTCACCCGCCACAAGAGTTGGAAAGGAGATGGCCGGGTTGATGCGTTTGAGAAGCCGCAGGGTGTCGTTGCGCTCCTCACCGACCAGCATATCCACATAGACGGTGCGAAACGGAATTTGACGCTCCTGGAGCAGTTTCTTGGCTTCTTTGCAGTGACCGCAGGTCTGCAAGGCATATAGGGTGATCAATATCGATTCGGTCTCAGGGCGTTTTGACATGCCCCCCTCCCTTATTGTTTGACGCACTCACAGTTGCCCGGTTCACCGCGTATGCAGCGGCCGGGCAACTGAAGCTCGCGTTGGCTTTTAAAACCACTGCATTCGATTTACAAGGCGTTTTTGTAAATACCGATCACGTCTTCCAGCGTGGGGCAACGTGGATTGGTGAGCCCGCAGGCATCATTTTGGGCGTTTTCAGCCATGGTCTTGAGGTCCCCTTCCTTAACGCCGAGGGCCTTTAATCCCGAAGGGATGCCCACGTCGGCGGAGAGGGTTTGGATGGAGGTCAGCGCCAAATCTGCGGCCGCCCGGATGGAAAGGCCCTCGATGTTTTCGCCCATGGCTACGGCGATGTCGGCGAAGCGCTCCATTTTGGCGATGAGGTTGAACCGGCACACATGCGGCAGAAGGATGGCGTTGCAGATACCGTGGGGCAAATCGTAAAAACCGCCCAACTGGTGGGCCATGGCGTGCACATGTCCCAGGCTGGCGTTGTTGAAGGCCATACCGGCCAGGTACTGGGCGTAGCACATCTTGTCCCTGGCCTCCATGTCGTTGCCGTTGGCCACGGCCGCCCTGAGATATGTAGCGACCAGTTCAATCGCCTTGAGAGCGCAGGCGTCCGTGACCGGGGTCGCGATGGTGGAGACATAGGCTTCCACAGCGTGGGTAAGGGCATCCATACCGGTTGCCGCTGTCAGGGCCGGGGGCATTCCAACCATCAGCAACGGGTCGTCAATGGCCACGTTGGGCGTCACCCGCCAGTCAACAATGGCCATCTTGACCTTGCGGCTGGTGTCCGTGATGATGCAGAAGCGCGTCATTTCAGAGGCCGTACCGGCCGTTGTGTTGACAGCGATAAAAGGCGGCATGGCCTTGGCGGATTTATCGACCCCTTCATAATCGCGAATATTGCCGCCGTTGGTGGCGATGATGCCGATCCCCTTGCCGCAGTCGTGGGCGCTGCCGCCTCCCAGGGAGATGATCAGGTTGCACCCCTTGGCTTTGTACATCTCGTAGCCTTCATGAACGTTGTTGTCGGTGGGGTTGGGCTTGGTGCCGTCATAAATAACCGGATCCACGCCGCAGTCGGTCTTGATAACCTGGGCGATCTGGGCTGCTATGCCGGCGCCCGTAATGCCCTTGTCCGTACAGATAAAAGGTTTGCTGCCGCCGAGCACCTTGATCTGGTTGCCTATTTCCTTGTAGGCCCCAATACCCATCAGCGTAACCGTGGGAATGAAAAATCCAAAAACCTGTTCTTGTACTGCCATGGTTTCCTCCTTCAGAAAAGTTATTTGAGTGGTGAACCTCTGTCGGTTCTTTTTGGCAAATAGCAGGCCAATTTGAATCACATGGCTCAGATATGAGTTTGTCGGCGGACAACCCCTTGAAAATTAAATTCAAATCAATTATTATGAATATTTTTAGATCCTAAAGGCCGTTTTTTCAGCGAGACGGTGCTATGGGAACCTGGCCGTTACGGGTCAACATGACTCGTTCCCATGGGGCATTCTGGGTCAAAACGACACTCTCACTGCCAACCGTGACCGCCACCTGCCAGCCCTTGTATAACGGGCGGTTTGGCACACCATTCGCAGCACTCGGGGACAGGAGGTGCATCTCATGGATGTTCGAAAATTTTCCATCCCCGAAATCCTGTTCGGACAGGGCAGTCTGAAATACGCGGCCCTCTGTGCCAGGCGTCTGGGTGCGGAGAAGGTCTTTCTGGTGAGCGATTCAGGCCTTGAGCGCGCCGGTTGGGTTGAAAAGGTCTTTTCGATCTTGAAGGAGGAACGACTCCAATGGACCTATTTCAACGAAATAAGCTCAAATCCCCGGGATTACCAGGTCAGCAAGGGGGTCCGGCGCTACCGCGAGGATGGCTGTGATGTGGTCATGGCCATTGGTGGCGGAAGCCCCATGGATGCGGCCAAAGGCATCGCCATGGTGGCGAGCAACGGTGGTGAAGTTCGGGATTACGAGGGTGCCAATCGCATTCAGCGGCCGCTGCCGCCCATGGTGTTCATGCCATCCACAGCCGGCAGCGGCGCGGACATCTCACAGTTCACCATCATTACCGATATGCGCCGTCAAGTGAAAATGTCGATTATCAGCCGCACCCTGGTGCCCAATATTTCGATCATCGACCCGGAATTGCTGACCACCAAAAGCACGGAACTCATTATCTCCTCAGCCATAGACGCTCTGGCCCATGCCATTGAGTCCTATATCTCCACCATCGCCTCCACACTGACTGAAATGCAGTCCCTGAAAGCCATTGATATGATAATGAAACATCTTCCCATCGCCCTCCGGGAGGGCTCCATGACAGCCCTTGAAAAACTGTCCAGCGCATGCACCTTCGCCGCCATGGCTTTCAGCAACGCCAGTCTGGGACTTGATCACGCCCTGGCCCACTCCCTGGGCGGCAAGCTTGATCTGGCCCACGGCCTGATCCATCCGGTGCTGCTGCCGCCGGTGATGAGATTCAACCTTCCGGAATGTGTTAAAAAAATGGCTGATATGGGAGAAATCATCCTGGGACGATGCAAAGCCGATGCAGAGGCCACGGCACGGGGCGGCATCGAACGACTTGAGGCTTTTTTTGACGATCTGAAAATTTCGACACGGCTTCGGCAAATCGTCAGCGACCCGGATGTACTGCCCCAGGTCTGTGAGATGGCGGCCTATGACGCCTGCCTGATAACCAACCCCAGGCCGGCGAGTGTCGAAGATATGATCGAAATCTGCAGGGCGTCCTGGTGATGAAACAGAAAACGAGAATCGAAGATCTGATCGGATTGGGCCACACCAAACTGGGCTTTTTCAAAGAGGTTCAGGTAAAAATCGGCGAACTGCTCAGATCCAACCGCGAGCTTGAGCGCCAGCGGCAGCACGTGCAGGCGATCCTTGACGGCATCACGGATATCGTCGCCGTCCTGGCGCCCGATTACCGCATTCGATCGGTAAATCACAGTTTTTTCGACATCTATCCGCGCCAGACATCCACCGACGGTTTCTGCTACGAAATTTTCCGCGGCCGAACGACCCCCTGCGAAACGTGCGTTCTCCGGCAGGCCCTGGCAACCAATCAGGTATGCCGTCAGAGCATCATCATTCCGGTCGAAGGCCGCAACCGCCACTTCTCCATCACCGCCTCACCATTGCGCAACCGGAAAGGGCAGCCCACCGACATCCTGGTCGTCAAGCGGGATGTCACTCTGGAAAAAGAGTTCCAGGCCCAATATTACCATGCGGAGAAAATGGCGACCATCGGGTTGCTGGCAGCAGGGGTCGCCCATGAGATCAACAATCCCCTTACCTCCATCCGCGGTTTTGCCGAAGGGCTCCAGCGGCGCATGGCGGTGTTGTCCGAAATGATAGACGATGTCGATCTTCAGAGCGACTTTGAGGAATACCTGGGCATTATCCTCAAAGAGTGCCGGCGGTGCAGCGGGATCGTTCAGAGCCTGCTCACCTTCAGTCCCCGCAAGACCGCCGAACTATCCCTGATCGGGTTGAACCCGTTGATCCGCAATGTGCTGCGAATCCTTCACCATAAACTCAAACACCTTCCCGGCGAACTGATCCGGCTCAGTCTGGACGCCCATCTGCCTTTTATCAGGGGCAACACCGCAGAACTGGAACAAGTGATCCTCAACCTGGTCCTCAACGCCCTGGATGCCGTCGACCCAAAGGGCGTTATCCGCATCCGCACCTGCAAAGCCCGCAACGACCGGGTGATGCTGGAAGTATCGGACAACGGTTGCGGGATTCCCCCTGAACACCTTCCCAAGCTTTTCGAGCCGTTTTTCACCACAAAACCTGTTGGAAAGGGAATCGGTATCGGGCTTTCCACCTGCTACCATATCATCCAGGCCCATGGGGGCGAAATCGGTGTGCACAGCACCTCCGGCAAGGGCTCCAGATTCACGGTACGACTGCCGGCCATCTTGGGATTGGTGGAACCATGACAACAGCCATAGAGACCATGCACGTTCTGCTCGTTGA
>JBFFHG010000079.1:0-9002 GCA_041557055.1 Desulfosarcinaceae bacterium | reverse complement strand
TAATCATGGCCAAAATAAAACGTGTGATCATAAATGAAGAAGAGTGCGTCGGCTGCGAATCCTGCGTCGAGCTATGTCCTGATGTTTTTGAATTTGACGAAGACGCGGAAAAGGCAAGGGTCATCAAATCCGAAGGCGGCGATGAAGATTGTATTCAGGAGGCTATCGACGCCTGTCCCACGGAGTGTATTGAATGGGAATCAGGGGACGGTTGAGCGGTGATTTTGTTGAATCCCATATCCTCAACCGTTTGAACCGCGGGGCTTGTGCTGTTCATGAGTGAAGCTCCCGCTTCAAATCGATACCGTATTTTTTGATGCGCTTCCAAACGGTGATTCGACTGACCCCCAACAAGCGGGCCGCTTCGGATTGATTGCCGGATGTTTGGCCCAGGGCCTGGACAAGCGCCTCTTTGCGGGCCGCATCAGCGCCCTGAGGTGGGTATTGCTGCAGGGCCGGGGCCATTGCTTTGGGCGGCAGATGCGATACGCCGATGCCGCCGCTGGGGCACAGGACAAACGCATACTCAACAGCATTGCGCAATTCGCGCACATTGCCCGGCCATTTATACTGCACCATCTTCTCCATGGCTTCAGGGGTCAGTCCCAAGATTTTTTTTCCGGTTTTGGCCGTGTTTTGACGGATAAAGCGTTGCACGATGACAGGTATGTCCTCCGGACGTTCCCGCAGCGGCGGGCAGGTCAAAGGGAAAACATTGATCCGGAAAAAAATATCTTCCCGGAACGCGCCTTTGGCGATCAGCTCTTCAAGGTTGCGGTTGGTGGCTGAAACGATGCGGACATCCACCTTGACCGGGGTGTGCTCCCCCACCCGCTCAATCTCCTTCTCCTCCAGCACCCTTAGAAGTTTCACTTGGGTGGCCAGGGGGATATCGCCGATTTCATCCAGGAACATGGTGCCTGCATGGGCCGCCTCAAAGCGACCCATGCGGGCGCGGTCAGCGCCGGTGTAAGCGCCTTTGGCATGGCCGAAGAGTTCGCTCTCCAGCAGGTTTTCGTTCAGGGCGGCGCAGTTGACCTTGATAAAGGGTTTGTCGCGCCGCGCGCTGACCTCATGAATGGCGCGCGCCACCAGCTCCTTGCCGGTGCCGCTTTCGCCGCTGATCAGCACCGGCGCTTCGGTCATGGCCACATTTTCCATCATCTCAAACAGCGTCTGCATTACCGCAGACCGGCCCAGGATACCATGGTAACCATCATCCAGGTGGAGTGTTCGGCGCAATGTCAGGATCTCCTCCTGCTGGCGCACGATTTCGGACATGTCTTTGAGGGTCTCGACCGCACCGATAATCTGGCCGTTTTCATCACGCAACACAGACGCATTTTTTATGATGGTCACTGTCCGGTTGGCTTTGTTGGTGATGGTGCAGCGCTTGGCACTCACCCCGCCGACGGCGTAAAGGCCGCACCATTTGGCGCCCGCGCCTTTACCAATGATTTTGCAGCCCGTGCAATCGAGCACCCGGCACGATTGGCCCACCAATTCCGCCGCCGAATAACCCGTCAACTGCTCTGCTGAAGGATTCACAGATACAATTCGTCCCTGGGGATCTACCACCAAAACACCGTCTTGCAAGGTATCCACAATTGTTTTCCAATAGGGGGACAAATCCATGGGTTCTCCTTGGTCAGGGGTTTGTTAACCCAAACGATTAACACATGTTAACATAACAACGCCCGGCCTTTGTTGCAAGTGCGGCCCGAATTCAAAAATACTTTTTATATCCGGCATGTTGGGGATGTGTTCGGTTTTGGCATATCCATTGCTCTGAGTTATACAGCCACGCCGGCCTCTTCAAAAGAAGGGCTGAAATACCGCGCGTAAGGTCTGCCGGAGAGCAAATATGAACAGTTGGGCGCTTAACCCAACAAAGGAGATTTTATGGGATTTTGGGCCAAATGGAAAACAAAATTAAAACCATATCAGATAACGGCCGTGATCGTTGCCGCGGCCCTGTCAATGCCTTTGGCTTCCCGGGCGGCTGACGATACCCAGGCCTTGCGCCAACAGATGGAGGCCATGAAGCGGCAGATGGAGGCGCTTCAGGAGAAACTCGACCGGATGGAGACCCAATCCGCCAAACAGGCGGAGACCTCCCAGGAGATGGAAGATCGACTTAACAAAGCCGAGCTGCACACCGCAACGGATAAAATTTCCCTCGGCGTTGAGCTGCGCTCCCGGGCCGAATCCATCCATTACCAGGACATCCGGATTGCGCCCGCGTCCTTTACCAGCATGTTCTTTGCCGACTACCCCAATGGTTTCAACGGCGGGACCTTGACCCAACTTCAAAACAGCATGGCCGGGTTGGCGGCGGCCGGAATGATCCCGGATGCCGAGCAGGTGGATGCCGATAATGATATTATTTACACCAATCGCTTCCGCCTGGAGATGAAGGCCCGCGTCAATCCCCAGTTGACGTTCGGCGGACGGCTGGCGGCCTACAAGGTTTTTGGAGACAGCACCGGGGTTAAATTCAATCAGGGCAGTTTGGGCGATGTCACCCTTGACGGCAATACGTCGAGCCTGCCCCACGGCGATACCATTCGGTTGGAGCGCGCCTTTTTCAATTTCACCTTTGATACGGAAACCATCCCCGTCAATCTTTCCATCGGCCGGCGTCCCTCCACGGAAGGCCCGCCGCTGGAGTTCCGCAACAACAGCCTGGAGGGGGGCTCGCCCCTGGCCACCATCATCAACTGGCAGTTTGACGGCGCCTCGCTGACCTTCGGCCTGGAAGATACGGTGGGCATCCCGGGCGCGGCCCTCAAGCTTTGCTACGGCGTTGGATATGAAGGCGATTGGGGCAACAGTTCTTCCCTGGCAGGCAGCCAGCCCGATGTGGATGATGTCCACATGTATGGGGTGATCGCCGATTTTTACAACGATGACATGACCAGTGCGGTGCTGACCTACGCCCACGCCTCGGGAATCACCGACGGTTTCACCGGGCTGACCGTCATGCCGTTCATCGCCTCCATCCAGGATTCCGACAACGACGGCAATGCCGACAACTATGTGTTTGAACCCAACCATGGCGGGTATGTCAGCCGGATCGAACCCATGACCGAAATCGGCGACTGGGATGCCGCCTCTTTACTGCTGCGCACCAATCTGGCGGAAAAACTGACCGATGTGGATCTCTTTCTGGCCGGCTCCTGGAGCCACACCGATCCGTCCAATATTTCGCGCAATCCGTTCTACCAAATCATGGGTCAGGGACTGCTCAGCTCCAACGGCGACCTGGAATCCCATGACGGTTACAGCGTTTATGCGGGCATCGTCTTCAACCTGCCCTGGGATGCACGCCTGGGGCTGGAATACAACTGGGGGTCTGAATACTGGTTTAACATGACAGGCGCCGAAGATTCCCTTGTGGGCAGCAAACTGGCCGCCCGCGGCCAGGTCTGGGAAATCTACTGGCATCAGCAGATTTTCAAAGACAACTTTTTCATCACCCTTGGCGGACAATACTATGACTACGAATACACGGGCAGCGGCAATCCTTTGGGTGCTCCCGTTAAAATCTCGGAAGTCACTTCTTTGGATGCCCTCAATGCCGTTGTGGATGAGGTCTGGGTCGGTTACTTGTCCGCTACCCTGCGGTTCTAAAAGGACGGCACCGTGGGCAAGGGGAACAGTAAACATTTGGTGGCCATCTTGATTCATCAACCCTCTCAGTGGCCCGAGGCCCTGAGCGCCGCGCAAACGCTCAGCCAAGCCGGGGCCGCTGTGATGCTGTTCTGCCTGGGACTGGCCTCAATGAAAATAGATCCGCCCATATCGGATGAATCCGGCATCGAATGCTATGCGGACACTTGCCAGATCGGCATGGCCGCCATGCCCCTGGAAGCGATTGCGCAAAGACTGAAGCAATGTGATCTGGTCATTCCCATTTGATATCTGTTTTTCTTTGCGCCTCTGTGGGAATGAATATCCGGACCCTCAGAAGATGGATGAATGCCGCCATGCCTAAAACATTACACCTGTTGCGCAGTGTTCCGGATGATACAGTGGCTGACCTGATTACCGCCATGAGCGGTGATGAAGGGGCCACCGTGATCAGCCTTTATCCGGACGATGTGGCCGCCACCCCCGTGGATTGGAACCGTGTGATTCAAGACATCATGGCGCACGATAAAATTATCTGCTGGTGGTAGCATCAGGTTGAGCAGAAAATGAAAACCTTGGGTATCTTCATAACCTCTGACCGTTTTCCAGAATATGTCATCGCCCTGGCTCAAGCCGCCCGGAATCAGGGTTTGACGGTTCGCATCCATTTCACGGGATCGGGCGTGCGCTTGGTTCAGCGCGCCGAGTTCGACCGGCTGGTCATGTTGGCCCACCATGTGAGCGTTTGCAGCGAGAGCGCCGCATCTTTGCAAGTGGACGGCCAATTTAAAATCCGCCGGCCGCGGATACTCGTGCCCTCCAAGCGCATGGCGCGGATCATTGGAACATGCGACCGCCATTTGTTTATTTAGGCCGGCGTTAACCCTTGTTAGCCTCAACCATTAACAGGTGTTAACAAGTACGGGATGTGTCGATTGGGACAAAAAGCAGTATTATTAATAATATTTGAAAAATCAGAGTGTTAATGTGACGACAATTGAAATATGGGCTTGGCATACCGGTTGCTATGTCAATAACGGACAATACCGAGACACCAATCACAAGAGATCCAGTGGTTGAATACTTGTGACTCGTTTTTACCAATCAAAAAAGCCAAAGGAGAATAAAAATGATGAAAAAAACGTTGATCGGCGTTTTGGCCCTTTTGTTGACCGTTAGTTTTATCGGTGCCGCGGCGGCTGCGGAAAAGGGCAATGATCGTAAAGGAAAATACACCTATCGCAAAGTTTACAAGGCCTGCTTTGAGCGCGGCGCCGTCCAGTCCCAAAAGCCGCTGCTGAGCCCCGATACCAAAACCCAGGCCCAGTGGACCCGCGTTTTTGAAAAAAAGGATTTTGAACAGTTCGGCTGCCAGCAAGAGTGGACCGCTCTTTCCGATGAGGATCTTTTCGATATCTATGCCTATCTCCACGACCATGCGGCCGATTCGCCCTCGCCCGCCAAGTGCAAGTAGCAATAGAATGCCACTGCCAATTTGGAAAACAATCGTCAGCGAGCCGATTGAAAAGGACCTCCTGCGTCAACGTTGACTTGACCGTTCATAAAGACAGTGCTTTGATGATCAAAAAACCGGTTCAGGATTTTTGCTATCTCCGCTGGGTGCGATTTATCAAAGGCAGGGCTTCCGCGGCCGGAAGCCCTGCCCAAGCCAATCCAAACCACAATCACGAGGACGGACCAATGAACAAACGGCAAGGGGCAAGATTTTTGATGGTGTTTACGGTTATACTTGCTGTCGTCCGGCTATGTCTGCCGGCCGGCGCGGCGGCTTCAGACAGCGTTGTCCAGGCTCCGGGGCGCACAATGGCCCAACAGGCCACCAAGGATCAAGCACTCTGGACCACCACTGATCACAGCAAACACGACGCCCTGCAAAAAGCCTTCGGCAACGGCAACGAGATCACGGCGGCCTGCCTCTCCTGTCACTCCGAAGCCGCGGAACAGTTTAAGCAGACCATTCACTGGACCTGGATCGGGGATACGGATGCCGGCGGCAGGCAATTGGGAAAGGCCGGCGACTCCTTGAACAACTTTTGTCTTTCCACAAACAAGATGGCCGATAAAAACTGTTCAGCCTGCCATCCGGGCTGGAACGGCAAAGCCGAAGGAATCAACTGCCTGAACTGCCACAGCCAAAAAAAGGTCAACTGGTCCGAAGCTTTTGAAGATTACAATGCCTTTTTCCAGTCGGATGATCCCGCTGAAAAGGAGATTGCCCGGGAGATTCAGAATGAGATTCAAACCGCGGCCCAGAGCATTACCCGGCCCACGCGGCAAAATTGCGGGCAATGCCATTTCAAAGGCGGCGGCGGCGACGGCGTCAAGCACGGCGACCTGGACACCTCTTTGACCAAACCCAACAAGACCCTGGATGTGCATATGGGGGTGGACGGCCAAAATTTCCAGTGTACCCGCTGTCACACCACGGTGCAGCACCATGTTGCCGGGCGGATCTACACCAAACCGGCCTACACCGAACGCAAAAGTCTGATCCAGGACGATCTGACCGCCAAGATCACCTGTGAATCGTGTCACAGCAGCACCCCCCATGAAAAGGGGCATAAAGCCAATGACCATACCGATAAGGTCGCCTGCCAGAGTTGTCACATCCCGGATTTTGCCAGGGTGCTGCCGACCAAATTATCATGGGATTGGTCCCAGGCCGGCAAGCTCAAGGAGGGCAAGCCGTACAAGGAACAAGGGCCTACGGGCACCATCGATTATATGTCCATCAAAGGCGCCATGACCTGGGGCAAAAACGTCAAACCCGAATACGCCTGGTTCAATGGCGCCATGAAAACCATGACGGTCAAGGACACCATCGACCCGGCCCGGGTGGTGGCGGTCACACAACCCATGGGGGCTTGCGATGACCCCAACTCCCGGATTTTTCCCTTTAAGGTTCATCGCGGCAAACAACCCTACGACAAAATTCATAAGAGTCTGCTGGCGCCGCTGCTTTCGGGCAGCGATGGGTACTGGACCACCTTGGACTGGCAACGGGCGCTTTCCAAGGGCATGGCCGCCATGGCGGTCCCCTATTCCGGTGAATTCGATTTCGTCCCCACCACCTATGTGTTTCCCACCACCCACATGGTGGCTCCAAAGGAGAATGTGGTGGCCTGCAACCAGTGTCATGTGCGTCAGGATGGGCGTCTGGCGAATATAACCGGGGTCTATATGCCGGGGCGTGACCGGATCGGAATGCTGGACACCCTGGGGTGGGTGGCGGTGATCGGCGCCTTGATCGGCGTCTGCATCCACGGACTGGGCCGTATTTTCACCAACGGCCGCAAGGAGGACTGAGCCATGCTGAAAAACATGATCAATATCTATCTTTACACCCGCTATGAAAGATTTTGGCACTGGCTGCAAGGCCTGCTGATCATCATACTGCTGCTGACCGGTTTTGAAATTCACGGCCAGTATACTCTTTTCGGCTTTCACACCGCGGTAACGGTGCATAACTTTGTGGGCTTGTGCTGGTTGATCGCTTTCGCCTTTTTTGTCTTCTGGATTTTCACCACCGGCGAGTGGAAGCAGTACATCCCCACCACCAGGAAAATGCTTTCCGTGGTCCGCTATTACAGCTATGGCATCTTCCGCGGCGAAGCCCATCCCGTGCCCAAGCGCAAAGAGGCCAAACACAATCCCCTGCAGCGTCTGACCTATCTTTCTTTGGCTGCATTTTTACTGCCCTTTCAAATGATTACCGGATTTTTTTACTGGGGTTACAACATTTGGCCGGTCTGGGGCCTGGGCGGCCTTTCCCTGCGGGTATTGGCCGTTTTACACACCATGGGCGCCTTTTCCATTCTGATGTTTCTGGTGATTCACATCTATATGACCACCACCGGCCACAGCATATTTGCGCATATCAAGGCCATGATCACCGGTTGGGAAGAGGTTTCCGAAGACACCCCGGTAGAAGCGTGGGAACGGGCCCAAAAAAGAAAGCCCCCGACGTCATCGTCCTGATGCGGCGGGGCGGGCAAATCATACGTGGTTGGTTTGGAAAAGGACTTGGTTCCCAAGTGATTCCAACTACCCGCCCCTACTGAGGCTCGTGCGACGCTTCAAGCTGAGCATCGAACAAATTGCCTTGAATCATATTTGCATCCCTGTTTTTTCAGCTATTTTGATCGCGAGCGCTTTGAAATCCTTTTTTGCGTCCTGAACGGCATTGGCGTGGCTGCCAATGGCGCCGTCTGCGGAAGTCAGATTGAAAATCGGCTTTCGGTGTTCCTGTGCCATTGGAACCAAACTTCGATAGTGTTTTATGGTCGCCAGGCAATACGGATCATCTTGTTGTTTAATGGTCTGTCCCGCGCTTTCTTTTTCCACAAACCGCCGATACATGGCAGGTATGCGATTCGCCCATTTATCATAGGCCTGTACAGGGCGATCCAGCCTGACGCTATGTTGTTGGCAAAGATAGCCGATCGGCTTCATTTTCCCCTTGGGCAACTGAAAGTCCGGGTAATCCCTGGCTTCTGAACTGCTGCTCCAATTATCCAGACGTTTCTGCCAGAGATTCTTCCAACTGTCCAAGGCAGGGCCAAGGTTTTTCAGGCCTTGTAATGAAAAAAGATCAGCCCCAAGGGGAATAACCGCATAATCCGTCGAAACGAGGACAGACCGGTTGATGGCGCCCAGGTTGGGGCCAATGTCCGCAAGGATGATATCCGCCTGAACTTTGTTGGCCCCCATTTGCATAACCTGCCAAAATGAGCTTAGTATACGCATCGGGCGATAAAGGTTGTTGTCTCCCATACTGTTGGGCCATTCGTTGGAGAGGGCGTCTTCATAACCGGATAGATCAACATCGCCGGGGATGAGGTAAAGGTCGGTTGCAATGTTTTGAAGCCCCGGTTCCACAATGTCGCCGACACCCGTAAGGGGTTTGACACAATGATAAATGGTTGAGCCCGAAGCCTGGTCGTTCCAGATATTCTCGATCGTGTCTTCATCAAGAAATGCCGCTGTCAGATTTGCCTGAGGGTCCAGATCGACGGCAACCACGCGTTTGCGCATACTGGCGTACATCCATGCCAAGTGGTAAATCAACGAGGTTTTTCCAACCCCTCCTTTGTTGTTGAAGAAGGTCAGTATCGGCACACTCATGGTTTTCTCCTTATGACACAGAGAACAATACTTTGGTTGATCTTAAATTCAAGTTCCGGATTTCTGTTTTTTTGCAGCTCTTTTCTGGCAATCGCAATGCCGCGTCCAAATGCCTGAATGA
Organism: Desulfosarcinaceae bacterium; assembly: GCA_041557055.1. GTDB lineage: Bacteria > Desulfobacterota > Desulfobacteria > Desulfobacterales > Desulfosarcinaceae > JARRKU01. The sequence continues at coordinate 103 of JBFFHG010000079.1, read as the reverse complement.
ATCCAAATGTCTTTAAAACATCACCGATATTGGGGTTGCGATAGTCGGTAATACCGGGTTGCCCAAAATTTTTCGTTGTGACATTTCCATAAGGCCCCCCCGG
>JBFFHG010000078.1:0-9032 GCA_041557055.1 Desulfosarcinaceae bacterium | reverse complement strand
TCGGAAAATTTGTAGTAAATCATCATTGGATAAATCTTTAGCAACCATTGGTGTAGTAAATGGACCTCTCAAATTTTCCGATTATTGGATGGACACTAATTTAATTTTTCCGGTGTTATTTCTTAATTCCTTTTGGCCCCACCATACCACCCCACTGTGACAGATCCGGTCACACCCGAATAAAAACAGGGCCTGTTTTTGGAAAAAATCGGGCGTTCCCAGCCGGGCCGGTCACCCAATGGTGTAAAACCTGAAAAAAACGCTCGATTTGCGTAAAACCCGCCATTGAGAGGACCACTGCGTTTCTGCCGGACGGTGGGTGTCGAGGTACCGCCGCTGACTGCACTTAAGTTGTGTTTTTTTTGATACAGGTGGCGCTGGTTGTGTTGGGTCGCTTTGTGTTAAAAACAATATCCCGCAACTTCCGCGGCTGTCAAGAATAAGGACTAAGGCCTCGGGCGAATTTCCGGTGACTGGTTTGCGGGAGAGGGGCAGGAAGTGTGTTGCATGGGGTAATGCGCCATCAGGGCCAATTCTCCGTGATCACCAGGTTATCGCGGTGGATCACTTCGTCATAAGGCTTGGAGCCCAGTCGATCTTTGATTTGGGCGGTCTTGAGCCCCATGATGGCGCGGATTTCCGGCGCGGCATAATTGACCAGGCCGATGCCCAAAGATTGCTGCCGCCGGTCTTTAAACGTTACGGCCGCGCCCACCCCGAATTCGCCTTCTACGGCTGTAATGCCGCTGGGCAGCAGACTCTTGCCGTTTTGCAAAATGGCCCGCGCGGCGCCATCATCAAGCACGAGGTTGCCCCTGGGTTTGAGGGTGTATGCGATCCAGCATTTGCGGCTGGGCATTTTCTTCTCTTTGGGGGTAAAATAGGTGCCGTGTCTTTCTCCGGCAAATAGTTTAAGCAGGATGTCGGGTTTGTCGCCTTTGGCGATGATCATGGGCACCCCGGCGGCCGTGACCTTCCGGGCCGCCCGGATTTTGCTGAGCATGCCGCCGGTCCCCAGTGCGCCGGGGATATCACCGGCAAAGGTTTCGATCTCCTTTTTATAGCTGGTCACTTCGGCAATCAAGCGCGCATCGGCGCGGGTGCGCGGGTCCTTGTCGTAAAGCCCGTCGATGTCGGTGAGGTTGATCAGAAAATCGGCATCCATGAGCAGGGCGATCATGGCCGACAAGTTGTCGTTATCCCCCAACTTGATCTCCTCCACCTTGACGGTGTCGTTCTCATTGATGACCGGCACCACTTTCCAGGCCAGCAGGGCGTAGAGGGCGTTGCGGGCATTGAGATAGCGCTCGCGGTTGGTCAGATCCTCGCTGGTGAGCAGAATCTGGGCCACCTTTTTGCCGCGGTTTCCGAAAGCCTTTTCATAAGCGTGCATCAAGCCGCTTTGTCCCACGGCTGCGATGGCCTGGCGTTGCGGGATCTGATCGGGCCGTTTTTTAAGCCCCATTTTCCGAAGGCCTGCGGCCATGGCCCCTGAAGATACCAGCAGGACTTCCAATCCGTTGTCGATGAGCAGGCAAATCTGCTGTGAAATGGATTCGATGGCGTTGGTATTGAGATCATTCTGGGCGGTCAGGACGTTGCTGCCCACCTTGACCACCACCCGCTTGGCATTTTTTAATCTTGTTGTCGGCATAACGTGTCCCGGCCCGCGATGGCCGTCCTTTTGAAGCAAAAAAATTAAACCGCACCAAGTCCCAATTCACTTCCAATCATCAAACCGTTTATCCAATTTTCTGTGGGTAAGGGCCTTGGCATTGCTTCCGCTGTAGTCCGCCACGATGTGGCCGTGGCCCACCATGCGCCACTGGTAGATCACCAGCCCTTCCATGCCCACGGGCCCGCGGGCATGAATTTTATTGGTGCTGATGCCCACCTCGGCGCCCAGGCCGAAGCGGAAACCGTCGGCAAACCGGCTGGAGCAGTTCCAGAACGCATCGGCCGTATCCGCCAGGTTCATGAATCGCACGGCCCGGGCTTTGTCGGCGGTCACGATGACATCAGTATGACCCGAGCCGTAGGTGTTGATATGATTCAGGGCGGCGGCCATATCGGAAACCACCTTGATGGATACAACCAGATCCAGGTACTCGGTACGCCAATCCGCTTCAACAGCCGGTTGCGCGTCAATGACCCGGCGGGTGGCGTCACATCCGCGAATCTCCACCCCCTTGGCCTCCAGGGCTTCCTTGAGCCGGGGCAATACCGATTGGGCGACGGCTTGGTGCACCAGCAGGGTTTCGGCCGCATTGCACACCGCCACATACTGGGTTTTGCTGTCCAGGGCGATTTTTACCGCCATGTCAATGTCGGCGGCTTTGTCGATATAGACATGGCAGATGCCGTCGGCGTGTCCCAACACCGGAATGTGGGTGTTGTCCATGATGTGTTTGACAAAGGCATTGCTGCCCCGGGGAATGATCAGATCGATGCTGCGGTCCAGCCCGAGCATGTCGGCCACGTCCGAGCGGGTCTCCAAAAGCCCCAACCAGCCGTCGGGGATACCGGCTTCAACAGCGGCGCGGGCAACGGTGTCCGCCAGAGTCCGGTTGGTGCGGGCCGCTTCGCTGCCCCCTTTGAGGAGGACGCTATTGCCGCTTTTCAAGCATAGGGAAGCGATTTGTACCAGGGCATCGGGCCGCGACTCAAATATCACGCCGATGACGCCGATGGGGCGGCTCACTTTATAGAGTTCCAGGTCCCGGTCCAGCTCGGTGGCGCTCAATGTGGCCCCCACCGGGTCGGGGAGGTCCATGAGACTTTTCAACCCGGCACAAGCTTCCTCGATCTTGGCTTGGTCAAACCGCAGCCGTTTGAGCAGCGGCGTCGCCAATTGTTGCGTTTCAGCCGCCTTAAGATCGGCCTGGTTGGCCGCCACAATGTTGGATGCCGCCTTTGTCAATGCCCGGACGATTTGCGCCAAAGCCTCATTTTTGACCTCCGTGGAAACGGCGGCCAGTTGAATGGCGGCCTTTTTGGCCCTTGCCGCAGTTTGTCGAATGTCCATCCCGCCCCCATGCATTAAATAATGGTTCAAGGTTCCCAGTTCACGGTCAGGGGCGGTGCGGTTCAAACAGCCGTTTTACCCGTCACCCCGGCCCGCAGTTAATTATCGGGTGGTAATGAAATTGCTATTTATACACCAAAACAATTAAAATTCAACGGCGTCACACAAAAGACGGCGATTGCATAGAAAGCAAGGGCGCCACATTGCCCCCATCTTGTACCAGCTGAAACAAAAAATCACCATCCCCCACCCGTTTCATCCCAAGCATTCAAGACAATACGATCTGGTCGGCTACAAAAAAAGATGGGTTCATCAATGTGTCGATCTTCACAATGACCATGTTGGGCTTATTACCGTGCCCATTGGCTGGACGGACGCGGTTGAGCCCGATCCCTTTGCGATCGTTTCAGCCGGCCGCAGTGATTTCAGGGTGGAAGACCTCGTGCGCCTGATGCATTTTATCGAAAGGCTTGAGGAAAGCACGGATGGAAAAGAAGACGGTGAGCGATGTCGCGGCGGACTTCGGATTTTCGCGTCCCTCCTTTTACCAGGCCAAGGAGGCCTTTGAAAATGAGGGAGTAGCAGGGTTGATCCCAAAAAAGCGCGACCCGCGGGCACCCCACAAGGTGATTCAAGGGGTTTTGGCGTTTGTCCGGAGTCTGATGGAAAAAGAGGCCGGCCTGACGCTGAAAGAGATCACCATACGCGTGGAAACGGATCTTGGTATCAAGGTGCATTCGACCAATATCGCCCGGCAGTTGAAGGTTGAGTCAAAAAAAAGCGGTGACAGGGGGATCAGGCAACTGTTTGCATGACCGCCGAGAAGCGCGTTGGCATCGTGGGTAACTTGTTCAACGACCCGTTGATCTTCCCATGGGGAGTTTAAAAAATGTTGCAGGGCTTGATCATCACAACCTGGGACAGCTTCTGCCATCCGTTCCATATTCTTCTTGGAGGTTTGGATCAGCCCCTTGAAGTATTGTTCGGAAATGCGGCTTAAGATCTCTTGTACGTAACTGAAATATTGAAGCATATCTGTGGTGAAAATCGGCAAAATGAGAATCTACGCCCCCGAAGGGGCTGTTGTCATGAGTAGCCCCTTTGCGTTCTGTTCGATTGACTTCGTTTTTTCATAGTTCATATCACATTGTAATTATGACGTTTTTGTAATGTAACAAAGTAGAATTACTATCAACCCAATTTAATACACCCAGGTCAACTGCAAGACCATAATTATGAAATGATTCACCTGGACCGGCCTTTGTTGATTTTGATGGAATCTCATATTGTTGTGCAAATGTACGATACCCTGCTTTTGCGGAATTCAGGACACCCATTGCAATTCCAAGTTTATGCATTTCTTTGATTATCTCTGAACAAGCGCGTCCATCTCTTTTTCAAGACGTCCGGTCCACAGATTTACCATTTTCAAATCCTTTCATTTTTCAGGTGATTGACAGTTCCCCGTTTCAGCATGAAAGGGGCTACGCCTGGCACATATCGCCGGGGAAGAATGGGATCAACGCTTTAGCGAAAGCTGGCGTTGGTAGTGAGCATTTTTTTTGTGGATAAAATATGCTTTTGCATTATCTCTTCCGCCTTTTGTGAATTGTTTTGAAATATGGCGTCAATCAGTAGGCGATGTTCTATATGACTGACCGATTTTTCAGGATCCCTGAGAAGTGATTTCCGATCATTACCGATATAAAAGCTGTCAAAGAAAAAAACATATAGTTCGGACCGCCAGAACAGCGGTTTTATCGCACGTTCCAAATAAATATTTCCGGAGAGTGCTGCAATCCCGAAGTGAATATGTTCGTTAATCTTATGGAGAGACGGGTCTCCTTGATAGTATCCTTCTTTTTCTTTAGCGATCAATTGATCAAACTCGTCTTTTTGGCGGGCGTTGGCATTTGCGGCCGCTTCATAGGCAGCTTTTGGCTCAAGGAGAAGCCGAAGATCGAAAAGCGACTGCAAGTCTTTGCTGGATAAGCGTGGGACCCGTACACTTTTATTAAAGGAACTGTCCAAAAATCCGTCAGCGATCAATCTGCGCAGGGCATTCCTGACAGGTGTCCGGCTCATACCGATCTCTTTGGAAACCTGGATCTCTGCCAGCGGGGTTCCAGGCGGATACTTCTGATTGATAATCAATCTGATAATCGATTGATAGGCTTTTTCCTCTGCAGATTTTTTATTTTTCCTGTCTACCATTTTATAGTTTTTCCCTTGACAATAATATCTTCCTACCCTACTGTATTTTCTATTGGATACAGTAGGGTATACAATACTGTATCCTATATAGTTGAAACTGCAGACTGTCAAGCGTTAATTCATCAAATGCTAAAGAGGAGGACGATCAAATGAAAACGAGAAAAATGATGATCGGTCTATGCGCGGCGTTCATATTGTTCGCGGCCGGTTCAAGCAATGCGAGCACCCTTGAGGATGTAAAGAAAAAGGAGTATGTCAACATTGGTGTATCAGGCAAGGTCGTTGGCTTTTCCGCCCCCAGCGCCACTGGTGAATGGAAGGGGATTGATGTGGATTTCGGTCGAGCCGTGGCCGCGGCCATCTTCAACGATCCAGGCAAAGCCAGATTTACCCCGGTTGCGTTCAAGGAAGCGTTTACCGCGCTTCAGTCTGGCGAAATAGATATCTTGTCCCGGAACACCACCTGGACCTTTCAGCGGGACACCAAACTGGGCTTGGAGTTCGTGGGCACCCTGTTTTACGACGGACAGGGCTTTCTGGTCCCCAAAAAACTCGGGGTGAAAAGTGCGAAAGAGCTTAACGGTGCCAGCATCTGCACCCAGTCCGGCACCACAACCGAGTTGAACGTGACCGATTACTTTTCTAGCAACAACATGACCTACAAACCCGTTGTCTATGAAAGTGCGGACGAGGCTACAGTTATTTATGATTCCGGGCGATGCGACGTATATACCACGGACACCTCTGGACTTGCCGCCCGCCGTACCACCTTAACCAAGCCCGAAGACCATACCATCCTCCCTGAAGTGATCTCAAAAGAACCCCTGGGGCCCGCAGTCCGCCAGGGAGACCAGCAGTGGAGCGATATTACCCGTTGGGTCCTGTTTGCCCTGATCAATGCCGAGGAAATGGGGATCACGTCCAAGAACATCGACCTGATGAGGAAGTCCAAAAATCCTTCTGTCAAGCGTTTCTTGGGTGTTGACAGCGATTTCGGCCAGTACCTGGGCCTGAGCCGGGACTGGGCCTACCGCATCGTCAAGCATGTGGGCAACTACGGCGAGATTTTCGAGCGCAACGTGGGGTCGAAAACCGTACTTGGTTTGGAACGCGGCGTGAACGCCCTGTGGACTGACGGTGGCCTGATCTACGCACCGCCCATCCGCTGAACCAAACCTGACAAAAACTGTATATTACGTCGCAGAAGATCTGAAATAGCCCTTCTGCGACGCGTTAAAGAAAGATGAAAACAACCCTATACTTTTGGACCTTAAACCGGAGAGAGTCAGTTGAAAAATCCGCTCAATGACCGCCGTTCCCGTTCATGGTTTATCCAGACCGCTGTCCTGGCCGCCCTGATCTGCGTTGTCGGATACGGGGTCTGCAATACAGCCCACAACCTACAGCGGGCAGGGGTGACAACGGGATTCGAATTTCTGGGGATCCGGGCCGGGTTCGACATCAGCCAGACGCTAGTGGCATATACGGGTGACTCAAGCTATGCCAGGGCGCTTCTGGTCGGTGTCCTCAACACCCTGCTGGTTTCTGCCATTGCCATCGTTACCTCAACCATCCTGGGCTTTTGCCTGGGGGTGATCCGCCTTTCTCCCAACTGGCTTTTGGCAAAAATGGCCGAAGGCTATACCGAAATCATGCGCAACATCCCGTTGTTGCTCCAGGTGCTGTTCTGGTACCTTGCCGTACTTTCCCCACTGCCGGGCCCGCGCCAAGCCTATTCATTTCATGGCATCGTCTATTTATGCAACAGGGGCATGCAGATCCCACGGTTTTTACCGGGCCAGAACCTGTGGCCGTTTTTCGGGGCCCTTGGTGCAGCCTTTGTGCTTTCAGGCCTTCTGGTTGCCTGGAACCGACACCGCCAAAGGAAAACAGGCCAAAGGTTTCCTGCGGCAGGGATCAGCCTGGGGCTTATTGTCCTTCTTCCCTTTGTTGTCCAGGCCATGACCGGATCCTTTCTTGAATTCGAGGTACCTATTCTCAAGGGGTTCAATTTTTCAGGCGGCATCACCGTGCTGCCTGAACTGATCGCCCTTTGGCTGGCGCTGAGCCTCTATACGGCCACGTTTATCGGGGAATATGTCAGATCGGGTATCCTGGCCGTTGACCCGGGCCAGAAGGAGGCGTCCCATGCACTGGGGCACCGGGGCTGGACCACCTATTGGCTGATCATCATTCCCCAGGCCATGCGTGCCACCACCCCGCCCTTGATCAGCCAGTACTTAACCCTGGTGAAAAACTCCTCCCTGGCTGTGGTGATCGGCTACCCGGACCTGGTCCATGTCTTTGCAGGGACTGCGCTGAACCAGTCGGGCCAGGCCGTGGAGATCATTTCCATCACCATGGCTGTCTACCTGATCATCAGTCTTGTAATCTCCCTTTTGATGAATTGGTACAACAAAAAGATCGCCCTCAAGGGCTTTTAAGGGAGGTTGACATGCTTTTAAATCCAGAAACCCAAAAAAAACCGTTTTTAACAGCAGCCGGAATGTGGGTGCGCCACAACCTGTTCTCATCTGTGGGCAACACCGTACTAACCCTGATCGGTATCGGCCTGATCCTCTGGGTAGCTTCCCCGGTGATCCGATGGGCTTTTCTGGACGCCACTTGGCTTGGGGACTCCCGGACGGCATGCGATGCAGTTGCCGGAAGGGCCGGGGCCTGCTGGATCTTTATCAAGGTTCGCCTGAACCTCTTTATTTACGGGTTTTATCCCGCAGCGGAGCAGTGGCGGCTCAACTTGAGCTTTGCCCTGCTTGCCAGCACGGTCCTGCCCCTGCTCATGCCTGCGATACTGGGGGGGCAAAAACGGCAGGCCCTTTTTTTTATCGCAGTCTCAGCCGGTATCTGCCATGCATGGGGACTTGCCTGGGGTCTGTTTGCCCTTGGGTTCCACCTCTCTGCTTTTATACTCGCCCGCATCTCTTGCAAGGTGATTTTTTTCAGACCGAATCTGAAAGAGTCCCTTTCCTGGATGATCGCCTTGGCCGGAGCGGTCGGTGCAGGCGCCCTTGCCTGCGCCGGTACGGCCCTGGCCGGGGAGGGGACCGCAGCCCCCGGGGTTGCCTGGGGGGTTTCACTTGTCGCCTTCCCCCTTTTCGGGTTCAAAGCGCTGCCGGTGAGAACCTGGCAGTGGATATTGATTCTGGCGGTCTATCCCGTGTTTGCCTATTTCATGTTTTTGGGCGGGGTATTCGGCCTGGCCATTGTGGAGACCCACTTCTGGGGGGGATTGTTTCTCACCCTGGTCATCGCCTGCACCGGCCTTGTGACCAGTCTGCCCGTGGGAGTGTTTCTCGCACTGGGGCGACGCTCCCAAATGCCTGCCATCAAAATGATCTGCATTTTTTTCATTGAGCTTGTGCGGGGCGTTCCCCTTGTGAGCGTGCTTTTCATGGCTTCGGTTATGTTCCCATTGTTCCTGCCGGAGGGAGCCCATTTTGACAAACTGCTTCGCGCCCTGATCGGTGTTTCTTTCTTTTATGCGGCATATATAGCTGAAGTCATCCGGGGCGGGCTTCAGGCCATTCCCAAAGGACAGTATGAGGCAGCCGAGGCCCTGGGATGGGGATATTGGAAAATGATGGTGCTGATTATCGTTCCCCAGGTTCTGCGCCTTGTGATTCCGGGCCTTGCAAATAATATTCTCTCCCTGTTTAAGGACACCACTCTGGTAGCGGTGATCGGTCTTCTCGATCTTCTGGGTGTGGCAAAAGCGGCCATGGCCGACTCCCAGTGGCTGGGGTTTACCAAAGAGGCCTATATCTTTGCAGGC
>JBFFHG010000077.1:0-9066 GCA_041557055.1 Desulfosarcinaceae bacterium | reverse complement strand
CCAAACCCGAAAGTTGAACCATCATTATTCCGGACCTTGGATTCACGCAAGATTTTTTTAAGAATGGCTTTAACCTTTGAAACCTCCGGGCGTTTTGCCCGCCCCCTTAGCCGCCCCCATACATCGTTTTAACCTTCCGGCGGTCAACGGCGCCGTCCGTTTTGAGCGGCAGGGCCGCCGCGAATTCAACATATTGAGGCTTTTTGTAACGGGCGATACGCTCGCCCACAAAGGCGATCAGCTCCTGAGCGCTGAGGGTTTTTCCGTTGCAAAGCACGCACACCGCCTTGATGCCCTCTTTCCATTTCGGATCCGGCACGCCGAAAACCACGGCGGATTCAACATCGGGATGGGCCAAAATGGCTTTTTCCACCTCGGCGGGATACACATTTTCCCCCCCCGGTTTAATGAGCTCCTTGTCCGCCTTGCGGCCTGCATACCAAAGATAGCCGTTTTGATCCATGCGGCCCAGATCGCCGGTGTGGTGCCAGCCATGGCGGAAGGTCTGGGCGTTATCCGCTTCCAGCCCCCAATAGCCTTTAAAGACCATGGGCCCGCGCATGACAATTTCGCCCACTTGCCCAACGGCAACCGAATGGCCATTGTCACCCATCAATTGGACCGTGGATAGCGCAATGGGGCGGCCGGCTGCGCCCGGGCTGTCGTTGTAGGGTCCTGTGCTTGCCAGCATGGAGGTTTCGGTCTGGCCGTACATGGTATGAAAGGTGCCGCCGGTAGCGGCCTGATACCGTTCGATGACCTCGGGCGCATCAAGACCCATTACCGCGCGCAAAGAGCGGATATCCGCCTTGGTTCGGTTTTGTTCGTCCAGAATGGATCTCAACATGGGCGCAAAGGTGAACATGAACGATGCCTTGCGCTGGGCGATCAACCGAACAATCCGGGCGGCATCGAATTTGGGCAGATTGATGTTCAGGCCGCCGGCGTGAAACGCGCAAAAGGCCATGAACAGACCGGCCACATGAAACAAGGGCAGGGCGTTGAGATGGATGTCCGCGTTGGTCAGGCCGAAGCATTGCATTAAATGCATATGGGCGCAAAGCAGGTTCCCGTGACTCAGCAGGGCGCCCCGGGGATGTCCGGTCACCGCGGCCGTATGAATGATGACAAAACCGTCATCCGGGCTGACCGGAGCGGGCTCAAACGCCTGGGAGGCCGGCAAGCCGGTCCGGATCTCTTCAAAGGCGCCCTGGCCCGGCTGTAAATTAAAAAAACGGACGTTTTGCGAAATTTGCGCTCTGACGGCTTCTGTCCATTGGGGATTGTCGTCGTCGGAAAATATCCACCGCGGCTCTGCATCGTTGAGCACATAAGCCGCCTCATCGGCTGAAAGGCGCCGGTTGACGGGCAGCACAATGGCCCCCAAAGCCGCGGCGGCGCCATAAATCACAAAAAATTCCAGGCAATTCTTTCCCATGACCCCGATGCGATCTCCTTTCGCGCACCCCATGACCCGGAGTCCGCGGGCCAGTTGGTCCACCCGCTGCTTGATTTGATCAAAACTGAGCGGGAGGCTTTGATCCACATCCTGCCAAGCCGGTTGGTTTTTAAATACGACAGCGTTGCGGACAATGATATCGTAAAGCGTGAAATCGTATAGACCCATGAAGTATGCTCCTGTCCTTGATGCGCGGCGGTCGCCGGCAATGCATCGTCATCGGTTTATGGCCCGCTTGTTTTTCCGCGGCTCCAATTCTGCATGTTGCTCGCCGAAACGTTTTAATTCGGGACTATTTGGTGGTGATGACCGGGCACGGTCCCTTTAAAATAATGTACTGCGCCGTCGAGCCCATCAAGATTTTGCGGGTACGCGATTTTTTTTCAATACCCAGAAAAATGGTGTTGATCCCGTTGTCTTTGGAAAATTTGACAATATCTTCACCCGGAGAGAGACCGCGGGCCAGTTGAATGGTCTCACATTGGATTTTCTCCTGGAGCAGGTAATTTTTGGCCCATTGAAGGCTGTCTTCCACCTTCTGGATATCCTTCCACTCTTCTTTGGGCCCGCCCGCCATGGAGGTGACAACGTACACCAGTGCATCGGACACTCTGGCCTGCTCGCGGGCCAGGGTCAGCGCCCGCTTGGCCGCAGGCCCGCCGTCATATCCCACTAAATACTTCATACTGTGCTCCTGTTGAAACCATACCTGAAAATGTATTGCCGATTTGTTTGTTAGTGCCCATCCAGAAATGGCCAATTTGCCCGATATCCGTGTTGCGCGAAAAATTTAATCCTCGGAATATCAACCATATGCCTGCGGTAAAATTTTTCCCACGCCTTGATCTCGACCAAATTTGCCTATTTCTGGATGGACACTTGTTAAAGTTCAATTTTGATCCTGCCGGTTATACACAGAATATCCAATATCAAATCTAAAATCTCAAATGAAGGTGTCCTGTCAATTAATCACATCCAGCGCTTGCGTCTTTTGTAGGATTTGACCTCTTTGAACGATTTACGGCCGCCCCCCTGGGTGATTCCCATATAAAACTCCTTGACGTCGGGGTTGTTCCTGAGCTCCCTGGAAGGGCCTTCCAGCACTATTTTACCCGACTCCATGATATAGGCATAATTTGAAACGGCCAATGCGATTTTGGCGTTTTGCTCCACCACCAGAATGGTGGTATCCATCTCCCTGTTGATGGTCTGGATATTGCCGAAAATCTCTTTGACCAACAAAGGGGCCAGCCCCAGGGAGGGCTCATCCAGCATGAGCATTTGGGGGGCGGCCATCAGGGCCCTGGCAATGGCGATCATTTGCTGCTCTCCGCCCGAACAATAGCCGGCCAGGCGGTTGGTGATTTTGGCCAGCCGTGGAAAATGGTCGTACATTTTATCGTTATCCGTCCGGATTTTTTGACTCCCGTCTTTGCGGGTGATGGAGCCAACCCGAATGTTTTCGGCCACGGTCAGATGTTTGAACACCCGGCGCCCTTCGGGCACCATGACAGCGCCCAGTTTAACCACCCGGGTTCCCAGTACGTTGGTGATGTCGCGGCCTGCAAACTTGATATAACCGTCCCGGATATAGCCGTTTTCCGGTTTGAGCAGCCCGCTGATGGCCCGCAACGTGGTGGTTTTGCCGGCGCCGTTGGTCCCCAGCAGGGAAACAATGCCGCCTTTTTTGACATTCAGACTGACACCGCGAAGGACCTGAATGATATCATTGTACACCACTTCGATATTATTTGTTTCGAGCAGGATTTCAGAATTGGTCATATCCATAAGGCGGCATTTCCATGGTTCCGTTTTTGATCGCAAAGCAATCACTATCGCATGGCCCACCCTCTGCCACGGCACAAGGAAGGGGCCGCAAACAGATCTCCGCGGCTTCCGTTCATATGCGCGCCTATTGTATTTTACCCGTATATTCCGGAATGAACGGTTTGCCCACCGACGTGAACGCATCCGCCTGAACCACATACAATTGCAGCGAGTCAACACCGGCGTGGTCGGTTTCCGAATAGGTCACGGGCCCGACGGTGGTAACCGGATAAAAGGCGTTCATGCCGTTCATGGCCTGCATTTCCGCATACAGATTTTCCTTGTTGATCTCTTTGCCCCTGGCTTTGGCGCGGCGTATGACCTCGGTTGCCACCTGGGCCACCATGACACCGTTGGCGTAATTGTGGGAATTGGCCGCCTTTTCATCACGTCCATAGCGTTCGGCCAGGCCCTTTTGGGCATCGGTCCCCACCCCGGGCTCCGACGTTACAATGTACGATGTCGTCCAGTAAAAATTTTCCGCAGCCGATCCGGCCAGGGCCACCAGGTCGTTGCCGCCGGTATAGTGGCACCCCAGAAAGGTGAGCTTGCCCTTTTCACCAAAGGTGGTTGCCGCGACACCCAGGCGGCTGGCATCCTTGAGCATTGTGGCCACCGGCGACTGCACGGTCTGGCTGATCACATACCGCACCCCCTTGCTGACCAGGCGCTGCAGCATGGCTGTGTTGTCAAGATCCTTGCCGTGTTCGACCACCTCCACGATCTCCATTTTGAGACCGGCGGCCACCGCTTTTTGCACATCTTCCACCGGGCCGCGACCAAATGCCGAGGGATGAATGAACATGGCGATTTTGGGCACGTCGCCCTCATGATGGTTGACCACATATTCGGCCAGACCGATGGCCTGGGCGGAATAGGACGCAATGGGCAGAAAAATATAGCGGGAATCCACAAGGTTGCCGGCATGAAAAGAAGCGGGAATGGTGGGCATCTTCACATCTTCAAAATCCTTTTTCAGGGCCAGCGTGCTGCCGGTGGAGTAGTTAAGATAAAAAACGATACCTTGAGCGATAAAATCTTCAAAATTACGTTTGGTCACATCGTTCTTGTATTGATCGTCACGAATTTCGCACTCGATTTTATCTTCGCCGAGAAGCTTCATGTCGTTGGCGTACCGGAAATAATCTTCGACACCCTTTGAGTAGGGGTTGCCGGCGTCCGAAGTCGGACCCGTAATTGCGAGGGAGAGACCCAACTTGTAGACTTTTGCCTCTATCACCGCTTTTTTTACTTCGACTTTTTCCTCTTCCGTTTTACCGCATGACACGGTCAGCAGGGCTGCCACGGTAAAAAACGCACACAACACAAACAGACGCTTGTTTTTCATCTCTTCCCCCTCTTTGATGTGGGTGCCGACGGATCATCTGAATCCATTCAAAGCAACCTGGTTGGAACGTTTAAAAACCCATGGCCGCGGTTGACGGCGGTTACACGGCATGCTTGCAAAGGTTTCAGTAACGGAACGGCCACAGTTTGGCATAAGATCTCACGATCCGCCACCAGTTGGCAATTCCCCTGGGTTCAAACATTAAAAAAAGCACGATCACCAGGCCGAAGCTGAAAGGTCTTAACGCCGTGGAAAGGTTCATTGCAGACGGAAACAGATCGCTGGTGTGCTCGGAGATGGTTTCCACCTGCAGATCGAGCAGCTTGATGGCCGCCGGACCCCAGAAAGAACCGTGCAACGTTCCCAGGCCGCCGACAATGGCCATGGCCAGATAGGTGATCGATTCGTGCAGGGTGAAGGACTCGATGCCCACGCCACGATAGAGATAGGCATGCAGTCCACCCGCCACACCGGCGAAAAATCCGGCCAGACTGAAAGCGTAGACCTTGGTGAGCCCCGGATGCATGCCCATGGCGTCGGCGGCCCGGTCGTTGTCACGGACTGCGCTCAAACATCGGCCGTAGCGCGTTCTGAGCAGGTTGCGCACCATGAAACCCGCAAGGACGATGACAACCAGGATGACATAATACCAGAAGAGATAGTGCTGTTGGCGATTTACCTGGCCGGTAATCCAAAACACCCGTCCCACGGAAATGGTCTGCCCCTGGTTGAAAAAGGGCAGAAAGCTGATGGTCCATTGGAAGATCATTTGAAAAGAGAGGGTTGCAATGGCCAGATAGAGGTGTTTGAGTCGCATGGCCGGCAGCCCCACAACAGCGCCGAAGGCCGCGCCGACAAGGCCCGCCAAGACAATCATCAGTGGCCAGGCATGGGTCAACAGGACATGCTCATAGCCCGCCATCCTGGCAAAGGAAGCCACGGTGTATGCGCCGATGCCCACGAAAGCGGCATGACCGATGGAGATCAATCCGGCAAAACCGGTGACGATGTTCAGTCCGAGGATGGCCACCACGGCCACCAGAATGTTGTTGATCACCAGCATATACTTGTTGCTCAGCTCAAAGAACAACGGCCAGGCAAACAGCAGCATCACAAATGCCGTAAAAACGGACCGGTCAAGATGGGTAAAGAATATCCTCTGCTCATCCTTGTAGCTTGTGAAGTAGTTGCCGGTCGCTAACCAACGATTTGTCGCCATATGCCATGCCTTTGTTTTGAAATACCACTTCTACCGAAAATGTTATGGTGACCGCAACAGTTCAATGATCCATCCATCACAGTCACACCCGTTCAATTTCATGAACGCCGAAAAGTCCGTGGGGTTTGAACAGCAGGATCACCAGCAAAACAACATAGGGCAGGACCTCGGCCGTGCCGTTCAGCCCCCAGTTGCCGTCCAGATAGCCGCTGGCGAACTGCTGGACCAGTCCCATGATGATGCCTGCCACCACCGCGCCCAGGATGGAGTCCAGACCGCCCAGGATCACCACCGGGAAAACGACGATGCCGTAGGCATGCAGGGTGTCGAAGTTAAGCCCGGTGATGTTGCCGATAATGGTCCCGGCCGCCGCCGCGCTCAGTCCCGCGGTGGCCCATGCCAGTCCGAACACCCTGGGAACGGAGATGCCCACGGACATGGACGCCAATTGGTCGTCGCTGACCGCCCGCATGGAGATGCCGATGGTGGATTTTTTAAAAAACCATGAAAAGGCGCTGATCATCACAAAAGTGACGATGACCCCCACCAGTTGGGTCCAGGAGATGGAGACGCCGCCGAACGAGACCGGCGTATTGGGAAGAAATTCAGGGAAAGAGAAGTTCTCCGCGCCAAAAGGTGTCAGATAGATGAGGCCATCCAGGATGGACATCAACCCAATGGTGACCATGATGACCGAAATGATCGGCTCGCCGATGAGGCGACGTAAAAAGATGCGCTCCACGCTCATGGCCAGGAAAAAGGTCAGCACCATACTGGCCATAAAGGAGATGAAGATCGGAACACCGGCCCATACGGTCAGCGCATAAGTAATGAACGCGCCGGTGGCGATAAGCTGTCCATGGGCGATATTGAGAACCTTGCTGGATTTGTAGATCAATACGAACCCCAGCGCCGAGAGGGCGTAAATGGAGCCGACCACAATGCCGCTGACCACGAGTTGAAAGAAATAGCTCATCAGATTCCTTCCATTGTATAAAAAGCGATTTTGGTTCGGACCCTGGTGGTCTGGCCGTCCTGATATTGGAAAAGAGCTTCGACATGTTTCTCTTTGATGCTTTCATCATAGAGCGCTTCATAGAGATTGTGGTACTTTTCACGCACGAATTTTCTTCGGATTTTGCCTGTCTTGGTCAACTCGCCGTCATCCATATCCAGAAGTTTGTACAAGATGGCAAAGCGCCTGATCCGGAAATGTGCTTTTTCAACTTTTCGGTTGATTCCGGCAACCTGATCGTAGATCAAAGTGGCCACTTCGGGCTTGGCCGACAAATCCATGAAGGTGGTATGGGAGATGCCACGGTCCTCGGCCCATTTACCCACCACAATGGGGTCGATATTGATCAGCGCAGTCGCATAGGGCTGTTTGTCGCCGAAAATAACAGCCTCCTTTATATAGGGGCTGAACTTGAGTTTGTTTTCCAAAAACATGGGGCTGAACATCTCGCCGTCGGCATTGTGCATCACGTCCGCCAGGCGGTCGATGACCACCAGATGGCCGTGCTCGTCGATATAGCCGGCGTCGCCCGAGTGCAGCCATCCGCCCTCAAGGAGCGCTTCCGTTTTGTCGGGCAGATTAAAATAACCGGGGGTAACCGACGGAGAACGGGAAAGAATTTCACCTCGCTCGGAAATCTTGCACTGCGTATTGGGCAGCGGCTTGCCAACGGTATCGGGCCGCACATCCCCATCCCGGTGCATATAGGCGATGCCGACAATTTCGGTCTGGCCGTAAATTTGCTTCAGGTTGACGCCGATGGCCTGGTAGAAAGTGAAAAGCTCCGGCCCCAGGGCGGCGCCGCCGGTGTAGGCCCGTCTCAGGCGCAACAGGCCGATCTGATTGATCAAAGGCCTGAACATCAGGTGGCGGCCCAACCAGGCCCTGAACCTTAAACCCGCGGGCATTTTTTTACCCCGCATGCGGTAGCCGGCCGCCTGCTCCCCGGTTTTAATGAAATAGTTGTACATCCGGCGGTTGAACCAATACGACTCGTCCATCTTGAGCCAGATTTGCGACCGGATGGTTTCGTAGATTCTCGGCGCGCCGAACATAAAATGGGGCCCGATCTCCTTGAGGTCCTCCATGGCCGTTTCCACCGATTCGGGAAAATTGATGGTGATCCCGGTGGCCATGGCCACGCCAAAGCCGTTCATCTGTTCGCCGATCCACGCAAAAGGCAGGAACGACAAGTACTCATCCGTATCTTCAAGGGGGTCGGCTTCGGTCAATTGCAACCCCATGCTGATGAAATTTTTATGGGTCAGCATGGTCCCCTTGGAGAGTCCGGTGGTCCCGGAGGTCAGGCACAGGTGGCAGATATCATCCGGCTTGCCCTCATCCACCACGGACTCGAAAAGATCGGGGCTTTGGGCGTGGACCCCCTCGCCCAGACCATAAAGGTCCTGAATGCACATGAACCATCTGTCCGATCCATACCCCCGCATACCGCGCGGATCTTCATAAATGACCTTTTTGACACCCGGCACGCGGTCCCTGATTTCCACGATTTTATCGACCTGCTCCTGGTCATCGCAAAAAACCATGGTGACGTTCATATAGTCGAGCAACTGCGCAATCTCGTCCGGCATGGTGGTCTGATAGATGGCCGCTGAAATCGCGCCGATGGCCTGCGCACCGATGGCCATGAAAAACATCTCCGGGATATTGTCACCGATCAGGGCGATGGTGTCGCCCCTGCCAACGCCCAGTTCGCGCAGACCCAGACCGGTTTTGCGGACATGGTCATAATAGGCGTTCCACGTGTAGCAGTTCCAGCGGCCAAAATCCTTTTGCCTCAGTGCGACCTTGTCGCCGGTGCTCTGCACGCGCCAGCGAAGCAACTGCGGTATGCTCAATTCGAGCAGATGTTCCGTGTTGTTATCCGGCAATTAATCTTCCCCGATGTAAGCTTCGATGACTTTTGGATCGGCCGCCACCTCCCCGGGCGTACCCGAGCCGATCAACTCTCCAAAATCCAGAACATTGATCCGATCTGAAATATCCATCACCACGCCCAGATCATGCTCGACCAGCACCACCGTGGTGTTGCGTTCCTTTTTTATATCGATAATAAAACGAACGATATCCTCTTTTTCCTCAATATTCATGCCCGCCATGGGCTCATCCAGCAGGAGCAGTTCCGGGCCCAGTGTCAGGGCTCTGGCCATCTCCACTCGCTTCTGGACGCCATAGCT
>JBFFHG010000076.1:0-9097 GCA_041557055.1 Desulfosarcinaceae bacterium | reverse complement strand
CGCTGCTGAAGATGATCTGCGAGCGGTCCTGGACCATAATGGCATCGGAGTCGGGCGCAACGGGTTGTTCCTCTGAGTAGACGGCCGTGCCGGTCATGGGGCCGCCGCAGATGATGCGGTCGCCGTCATTCAGGTCGATCTGCAGCTTTTTGATAATCTCTCCCACCGGTGTGCCGATGCGGGCCGAGACCAGTTTTTTATTTCCCTCTTTATCCACCACCGTAAGGATCTTGTCCACCGGCACCCGACCGGAAGCGACGGCCTTGCCGATAGCGGCGACGCCCTCCGCCCTCAGAAAGAGCATGCCGAGATCTTCGAAAACCTGCCCCTGTCCCAGCATTTTGCCGGTCAAGTGGTAGAGAATCATCAGGGGTTGAGCGCCGGGATAAGCTGACGGCACCGCCCTGACGTCGCCCTCGAAATGGCCGTCGAAGTTCTGAAAACTCTCGGCCGGAACCACCAGGATGACCTTTTCAACGCCGGCTGTCTCTTTGAGCACCTTGATGCCCTGGTTGAGGGCTTCGATTTCGCGCTTCAGGACGTACAGGCTGGTTTCCACCAGAAGATCGGTGTCGCCGCCGTATACCACAATGGTATTGATGGGCTTTTTGTCGTTCAGCAGCTTGTCCAGGGCCGGTGCGCCGGGAGCCGTGGCAAGATAATCACTGAGGCCCTGCACACTCAGATTTTGCGCAACCGCCGCGAATTGGTCGTCAAACGTTTCCGCCCCGTCCAGTGTCACGGTAATGGCCGTGAATTTTTGCCCGTAGTTGCCGTTGCGGGAGTCAATGCTGCTGATGGTTCCCGTAACGCTGGATATGACCGACGCTCCCGGAGTTTCGTTCCATGCCAGGCGTTGCCCGGTTTTGACTTTGGCCCCGACTTTAATGATTTCGGATTTGCCGGGTCCCATCTCTCCGGGCATGAGCAAGGTGGCGTTTATGGGAACGGCCGCAGATACGGGTTGGGGCAGGGACGCACTTAACAGCTCGTAGCGAAAAGCGGGTTTGGTGTAACCGAAAAACGATTTCGAAAGCATGGCTTAACCTTTACTGGGCTGCAACGGTGAATAAATGATAATCGCCGAAATTAATAGTTCCCCAAAAGGGGTTTGGACGCTTATTGCACATGGCACTTGGAACAATTGTCCGAGCCCTCCCTTGGGCCGGCACCGTATTGTTCATGACATTGAATGCATTGCTCGTGAAAAGCGTCGGCCCGTTTGGGATATTCCGAATCCTGCACATCGGCTTCATCATGGCAATCCAAGCAGCTTTGCGGGACAGTCCCCTCTTCGGGGTCGGGTTCATGGCAATTGCCGCAACCGATCAGGGCTTCCTCATCATCGGGGGGATGGTGATGGCAGTCAAAACAGTCAAGGCCGTACCCGTTTGCCGATGTGTGGGTGTTGTGGTCAAAGAGGACTTTCCCTGCATTGGTTTGGTACATCAGGCGGATGGGTTGTTCCGGCGCTTTGACCGGAAAGGCGGCATAGCATACGATAGCAATCAATAGCAGGTGGACCGCCACGCCGTAAACGATCAAACGGTGCTTCTTCGAAGTCATCTGCACAAATTCCTTACTGTTCGTGGATGGTTTTCACTATTTACCGGGCGATAAAAACAAGAAAACCACGTACCATAACGGCCTTGGGCTTTCAAGTCTTTTGTGCAACGATAATTCAAGAATTTGGAATGACCCAATGCGGTTACCCTGGGCAATGGATATGGAGAGTTGCATTCTTGCGTTGATTGGGCCCAAAATTAAAAGACGCAGTAACCTGCTGAATTTAAAATGATGGGAACCTTTGATTTGACATTTGAACTTAAAACTGAGACTGAATGCCCGTAATGAATAGATTGTTTTAGCCCGCTGCGGTCACTTTTGTTATTTCACCAAGAGACGCTATGGGTAACTGAATTTGCGAATCTGAAGATTTGATTTATAGTCATCATGCCTCTTTCAACCTATTTGCTCAATCTTCCCCGGACAGATTATGGCACCGTATACCGGCTTCAGCAGGATGCTGTGGCGGCGCGTCATGCCGGTCGTTTGGATCGGGATCTCATCATCATGCTGGAGCATTCGCCGGTATTCACCCTTGGCCGCCGGGGGGGGCGTGAAAACATCATCGTGCCTGAAACCACCGTCCAAGAGCGCGGGATAGAGATTGTCCCGATAGAACGCGGTGGTGACATCACTTATCACGGTCCAGGTCAACTGGTGGTCTATCTGATCATCGATTTAAAGCGGGCCCATGTTTCGGTGACCGAATTCGTCACCCGACTGGAGGCCGCCATGGTCGGCACAGCCGGGCACTGGGGGGTTTCGGCAGCCGGCAACAGCGCCTATCGCGGTGTCTGGGTGGGGCGCCGGAAGTTGGGCAGCATCGGCATCACGGTGCGCCGGGGCATCACTTTCCACGGCTTGGCCCTGAACGTCAACACCGACCTGGCGCCCTTTAACTGGATCAACCCCTGCGGCATCCAAGGCTGCACCATGACTTCGCTGGCAAAAGAGACCGGACGGCAAGCGGACATGGCTGACGCGCGGCAACAAATGGCCGGGCACTTGACCAGGCAGTTCGGGTTGTTATTGGAAGACCTGGATTTTGAAACCGCAAGAACAATGGTCAAAGGGATTTAAGGGCTCGCGCAAAAATAAATCCGCCTGAAACCATGCGTTGCAAACCGCTACGGCGGCCCAACCACAAATCATAGCAGGGCGGCCGCATATCTTTGAGGTTTTAGCCGCAGCGATTCAGGGCACTTTATAGCCTTGAATGCAGTGCAACATCCCGAAACTACAGAAAAAAACATGTTCGATCGCTCTGCGTCGAGGGCTACCTTTACTTTACTTGACTTTATTTCCATTTTAAGGGATATTACCCAATTCCAACCATTTTTGAAATTCCTGGACGCTTGACGATCCGACAGGAAACTGAAGCCCATCGTCGGCGCACAAATTCTGCATGATCGGCTTGAATATTATGAGGATTGATCGACCAATGCGAAAAACAGCTATTATCATGATCGGCTTGTGCGGACTGCTGCTGGTGTCTGCTTGCGGCTCTTCGGAAGAGAGTGAAATCGTCAAGGCCAAGCCCCGTGCGGTTCGAATAGAAAAAATGGTGAGCCGCGATTTGCCTGTAATGATTCATGCGGTGGGGCGGCTGGTGCCGGATCGGGAGGTTGTGGTCTCTGCCCAGGTGACCGGTATTTTAAAGGAGTTGAACGCGGATGTGGGCACCAGGGTCAAGTCGGGCGAATCGTTGATCAAGCTTGATCCCCTTGACTACACCCTGGCCTTGAACGAGGCCCGGGCCAATATGCTCTCCGCCCAGGCCAAGTTGGTGGCTGCCGAAAAGTCCTTTGAGCGGGCCGGGCGTCTATTGCCTGAAAAGGCGATCTCGCTTGAGCTGTATGATCAGGCCGAGGCCGAGTATCTCACCTCCAAAGCCCTGGTCTCCCAGTTCAAATCGGTTAAGGATATCGCCCGCCAGCGGCTTGCCAAAACTTTTATCAATGCGCCTTTTGACGGGTATGTGACCCAGCGATTTGTGGAACTCGGACAAAACGTGGCCGTTGGCGATCCGGTGATGAGCATTGCGGACATGCAAAGCATGCGGGTGATAATCCATATCAATGAGAACGATTATGTGCATCTGGATCAGGAAGATCCTGTCACCGTGACCATCGAAGCCTATTCAGGCATGGCGTTTCCGGGCCGTGTGGACAAAATCGGGATCAAGGCTGACGCGCGGACCAACTCCTTTGAGGTTGAAGTGCTTCTGGACAATCCCCAATTCAAATTGAAGGCCGGGCTGACCGCGCGTGTATCCATTCAGACCGAAGTTATCCATGATGCGATCACAATCGCCCAGAAGTGTGTTCTTTTCCGGGAAGACCGCAAAGAGGTGTTTGTCATTGAGCAGGGAAACAAAGCCTCTGTGCGGGAAGTGAAGCTGGGGCGCTCCGAGGGCTCAACCGTCAGGGTACTGGAAGGTTTGATGCCCGGCGATAACCTGGTCGTTACCGGCGGGCAGTATCTCAAAGCGGGGGACGAGGTGATCGTGACACCATAGTATTTGGTTTGCGGTCGGGATTCCGGTCCGGTTTTGGGTTCAAGGTTACAGGCAAGTGCTTTTAAAAACAGACGACGCAAATACAGTATGGGGATATAATCTTTGAAATTCTTCACCTTTATCTTAAAGCGCTGGCTGATTTTCGGCTTGTTGGTCATCTTTTTGCCCATTGTGGCGGGTTTTTTTGCCTATCGTTCCCTGCCCAAAGAGGGCGAACCGGAAATAACCGCACCGGTGGCGATCATTGTCACGGTTTTCCCCGGGGCTTCGCCCAGTGAAGTCGAGAGCCTGGTGACCACGCCCCTGGAAGACGAACTCAGCGACCTCAAGGATGTCAAGGAGATGCGTTCCAACTCGGCCGAAGGCGTTTCGGTTGTCGTGATCGACTTTCAAGCCGAGGCGGACCTGGAACGATCGCTTCAGAAGGTGCGGGAGAACGTCACCGATGCCCGCAAAGAACTTCCCGATGAAGCTGAAGATCCGGAAGTCAATGAGGTCAGTTTTTCCGATATTCCCATCATGATCGCCTCCATTGTGGGCGACATCGATCCGGTCAAGCTCAGAAAACTGACCGAAGATGTGGCCGATGACATCGAGACCCTGCCCGAGGTTCTGGCGGCGGAGGTGGCCGGCGGGCTGGTTCGTGAAATTCAAATCTACCTGGACCCGGAGCGGCTGGACCAGTACGGTTTGACCCTTCTGGATGTGTATGAGGCCGTGAAGCAGTCGGATATCAATATCCCCGGCGGCCAGGTCAACGTGCAGGGCCGCAGGCTGCTGCTGCGGACATTGACAGAGATCAAGAGTGTGTCCGATTACGCCAAAGTCCCGTTGATTCGTAAGGATGACCGGGTGGTTTTTCTCGGAGAGGTGGGCCGTGTCGTGGACGGTCACTCCGAAGACATCACCTACTCCCGGGTCAACGGCATGGCCTCCGCATCCATTGCCGTCAAAAAGCGCAACGGCGCCAATATTCTGGAAACCACCACAAAGGTGCGCGAAAGACTCAAGACGCTGGAGAAAGACTTTCCCGCAGGTGTTCATACGACCATTACCGCGGAGAAGGCCAAATTCATCAAGCAGGGTTTCGATCAGATGAACAATTCGGCGGTGGTGGGCCTGGTGATCGTGATCGGGGTGCTTTTCTTTGCCATGGGGTTGCGAAATTCAGTGATCACCTCCTTTTCCATTCCCCTCTCTCTTTTGCTGACCTTTGTCTTTCTCAAGGTTTTCGGCCTCTCCAACAACGACATGGTGCGCTTTGCGCTGGTGCTTTGCATCGGCATGCTGGTGGACAACGCCATTATCGTGGTTGAAAATGTCTACCATCACTTTCAACTGGGCAAGGAGCGGGTCACCGCCGTGATTGAAGGCACCGCCGAAATCGCCATGCCGGTCATATCCGCCACTCTGACCACAATGTCGGCCTTTCTTCCCATGCTGCTGATGACCGGTGTAACCGGCGAATACATGGGGTTTTTGCCCAAAACCGTGACCATCGCCCTGTCCGCCTCCCTGGTGGTGGCCCTGGTGGCCAACCCCCTGATCCTCAGCAGATTCATGAAGCGGACCACCCATCAGGGGGAGATCGTCAAACCCGAAGAGGACCTTAAGTACCTGAAAAGAAAATATGTCCGCGGCGTCGCCTGGGCCCTGAACCATCGGTTCCGGGTGGTTTGCATGATTGCGGCCGGTCTGGTGATGGTCGTCGGCATGCTGGCCTTCAAGCTGGTCAAGGTTGAAATGTTTCCGGATGCCGATTTTGACTATATCTATATTACGGTGGAGACGCCGCGCGGGACCGAAATCGATCTTACCGACGCCATCACCAGAAGGGTTGAAAAGATCGTCAAGGACAATGTTCCTGAAGCGGTTCAGGTGGTCGCCACGGTGGGCCAGCAGGGCCAAAGCGCCTATGAATTTTCTATCGGCACCTCCACCATGCCCCATTTTGCGGAAATTACCGTGGAGCTGAAGGACGGCAAGGAGTTTGCGCGCGCATCCCACCACCAGATCCAGAAGCGCATCCGGCCTTTGCTGGAGAAAATCCCCGGAGCGGATATCCGGTTTCGCGCGATCCAGTGGGGGCCGCCCACGGCCGCGCCGGTGCTGATCAAAATTGTGGGGCCGGAAATCCCGGTATTGCGAACCCTGACGGCCCAGGTAAGGGCGGTCATGGAGGGGGTCGACGGTGTTGCCGACATTCAGGATGATTTTTCAGATGCCGCACCCGAGCTGCGCGTGTCCGTGGATCGCGCCAAGGCGGCCGCCATGGGCATTTCGCCGGAAGACCTGGCCGTCACTCTCAGGGGGGCCACGGCCGGTCTCGACGTTCGCGAATTCCGGGATGAGCTGGATGTCTCCAAAAAGTACGATCTGAAAGTGCGTTTCTCACCGGAATCCAGGACCAGCCCCCGAATGCTGGACAATATCAAGATTCGCTCCAATACCGGCGAACTGGTTCCCCTGACCACCATTGCCGATTTCAGTCAGGGCAAGGGCCTGAACGGTATCCGGCACTCGGACCGGCGCCGGATCGTTCGAATTTCGGCCAACAACCAGGGGCGGTCGGCCGTGGAGATCACCCGCGAATTGATCGAAAAGCTCAATGCCTTGAATCTTCCGCGCGGCTATCGATTTGACTATTCCGGTGAATATGAAGAGACCGCCGAATCCTTTGAAAGTCTGGGGCTTGCCTATATCGTCGCCGCTCTGCTGATTTTTACGCTGCTGGTGTCCCAATTCGACTCCCTGGCCCAGCCCTTCGCCATTCTGACGGCGCTGCCCCTCTCCATCATCGGCGCCATGGCCGGACTCTATGCGACCGGCAACGATTTTTCCATCATGAGTTTTATCGGCCTGGTGGGCCTGAGCGGCATCGTTGTCAATGACTCCATTGTGCTGGTGGATTGTATCAACCGCATGCGCAAAACCGGTCTCAACATGTTCGATGCCATCATTGCCGGCGGACAGCAGCGCCTGCGGCCGATCATCTCCACCACCGTTTCCACCGTGGGCGGCATTTTAACCCTGACCATCACTGATGAACTTTGGGAGGGACTGGGGGTCGTGATCATTTTCGGCATCATCTTCGCCACTGTCTTGACCCTCATCGTGGTGCCGGTGGCGTACGCCATCTTCGAAGGTATGCGTTACTATGTTATTTCGGCCTTTCGGGGTTCCCGGTGGCCGGATACGCCCCAGGGCAATGCCTATTGCTTTTCGCGCCGCCGCTATGCGTGGGTGGGGCTTGCTTTCACCGTTGTGATTCAACTGCTGGTCCTGGTCGCCGGTCTGGTGCTGATTGTGCCGGGATTCATAGGGGGCATCACCCAAACCGTGTTTCAGGCCCCCAGCCTTTTGAAACTGGCCATTGAAATTCTGGTTTTCGGCCTGGAGATTCTTCTTGAAGTTGCCGGGATCGCTGCTCTTTTGTCGATTCCCACCTGGGTGGGGCTCATTTTCTTGATGGCCAAAAGAAGCCGGGAGTGTTATTGCGTGGACATCACACCGGAGGGGGTTTGCGTGGGAACCCCGGTGGATAAATACTTTCTGAAAAAAGATGACATCGATGCCATAAAACCCCATCCGTTCTTTCCCGCGATTCCCTCTATTGTTATTTACAGCGGCAATCGCCGGATTGTCCTGCGCAAACTGCTTCCCGCCGAAGAGGGCCAGGAAGGTCAAGAGGGTCAATGGGAGAAAAAGCCCCTCTGGGGCTGGCTGACCACTGAAGCGCCCACCCGGGAGAAGATCCGTGAAGGCATGCTGCGCCTGGAAAATGAACTGAAAATCCTTACCGGCGCAAAGATGGATCCTCGGAGGGATGAAGATTCGATCAGGCTGCCTTTGCCGGAATAAAATCGCCCGCCGCCGCACTGTAGACGCGATGCCCGACGATTCCCATCCGCTCCAGAGCCAAAATGCTTTGTCGAAGCGTTGCAATGCGTTCGCCGTAGTTATCGATGCCGATATTCAACAGGGCGTCAAACGGATCGGGCCGGTTTAGAGCCGTTTTGATCGTGGTATACTTTCCCCGTCCCTGATGAAGGATATCCATAACCGCGATCACCAGTTTGTCGGCCAGGTTGTCCAGGGGCAACCTGACGGCGTGCCGCCGCAGTTTTTGTTGCTGATCGCGGAAGGCGAAATTCGCCATGGTGGTCACAAATTGCGGATCTGCGGCGCACCATCCCATAAACCTGGCGGCGATCACCACTTCGTGAGGGTCCACTTCGCGGTCCTCCGGGTTCAGGTAGGTTTGAAGATCGGCAGTGCTCTCATGGTTTTCCAACGGGATCAACTGATCGCCTGAGCGCCGATGGATGCGGCCGTTGTGCAGGGCCAATTCGGGAAAATAGGCCGGTGCGGCGGGCAGTTGCAGCAATTCGCGGAAAAGCGGAACAAAATTGGCATCGGCCGTATGGGCGGCAAACTGCATGTGGCCGAAAGTGAAACAGGCCCGGTCGTAGGTGTTGATGCAGTTAAAAGCGCCCTTGCTCTCGCAGTTGATGGTCGGTAACAGATAATGGGCCCAGAAACCAAATTCAGCCTGATGGCTTTGTGGATTATAGCGCGGACCGTAAGGATTGGCACTGTTCATTAACCCCCGCCGATTTCCATAGCGCACGTCGGTGCCCACGTAGAAGCGCGGTTCGCCGTTGATGGCGGCGTAATAGCGTTGATCTTCCTTATAGGTTTCAATGACCACGGTCCGGCCGGGCGCCGTGTCCCCGGGCCGCGCCGCAACCACAGTTTTGACGCTGATACTGTAAGTGGCCGAGTTCATATATGGCATCACAAAGATGGTCTGCCCGCTCCAGGATTCGGGAATGGTCACCGTCCAGGTCGGGCCGTGGTGGTGGATATTGGTCAAGGCCGCGCCGGTATCCGATTTCACCAGCCAGTTGACCCGTGCGGCCGCCTCTTGGGCAGGCTGTTCCTGATTGAATTTTGAGACGGTGAAGGTCACACGATCGCCGGCCTTGACATTGGCCGGCCCGGTTGCTTTCT
>JBFFHG010000075.1:0-9136 GCA_041557055.1 Desulfosarcinaceae bacterium | reverse complement strand
TATGTGGAAAAAAACCTGACACCCTGCGCTCACCCGGCATGGCCCCTTGAGATGGCCCGGTTGGCAATAATCCCCATATTATCAATTGGTTTTTACCTTCACAAAGCTATCCCGGAAACCGGCGCGAAAATTGCTGAGCTGTGTTGATTGAATTGGAAAAGCGGAATCAACAAGACCGCGCGGGCATCCACGACCTGCAATTCAAACAGATTATCACTGCGAATAGAAAAGAGCTGCCATGACCGTACGGTTTAATCAAACAAACAGTGATCCAAACCGGGGAAAGATACCATGGCAAAAAACTTCAAGATTCTATCCCAAGAAAAAAGCAATCGTTCGGTTCGGATACAATTGCAGGGCGACTTTGACGGAACTTCTGCTCATGAGCTTGTCAATATTCTGAACAAATACAGTACCAGATATCCAAAAGTGGCCATCGATACCGAAGGACTGAAAAGTATCAACGCCTTTGGCCTGAGTGTGTTCATCATCCGCCTGAAATCAATGCGTTTTTCACATTTCGGAATCGTCTTTACCGGTAAATTTAAATCCAATTTCGTTCAGGAGTGAATCATGAAAAAATGAGCGAACCCGCAGGGCCTCACAATGGCAATGCGTATCATCGACCTGCACCGGGCTGAAGAAGCCGGACTGAGCAGCAATGAAAGCAACACTGTCGGAATGTACAGGTGACCGGTGCGTCCAAAAACCCGAATGTTTCAACCCAAAGGTTGCATAGAATAAAAAAGAGGTGGCGTGTGAAAGAACTCATTTTATTTATCGCCCAGGCACTCGTGGACCAGCCTGAAAAAGTGGAGATATCGGAAATTCAGGGGGGGCACTGCACCGTGTTTGAACTCAAGGTCGCCAAATCGGATATCGCCAAAATCATCGGCAGGGACGGACGGACGGTCCAGGCGATGCGGACCATACTCAATTCCATATCAGCCAAAATCAAAAAACGGCTGGTGCTTGAAGTCTTGGAGGAAAAAAATGAATCGCTTCACTTTGCCCAGGAGGGCCGGCCTAAAACAACATCGTTGAAAGTCAAAAGGAGATCACCGATCATAGAGTATCTCCCCAATTTGAGCGCCAATTTACAATAGCTGATCTTAATCCACCCTGGACGTTCTCGAATTAAATCCCGCTCAAATTCGGCAGCAGGTGAATATTGGACGCTTCCGGCTGCGGCAGCGTCTGTTTTTCTGGTCAGCTCAGAAATTGAAATCGTTTTTTATGCCGCAAGCAATTTTTCTTCCCGGGTCTGGACGATGAAAGCATCAACATCCCGGACAGCTTGTCTGGCCGCGTCAAGCGCGATGTGCGGTTTGAGCCGCAACGATTTCCGCTGCGCGGGCATCCGCATCAGCGCCGGGACTGCCAAGGGTCACATAATATGCGGAGTCAGTCCTCCCCTGCCATGGCCCGGGCAATGACCGCTTCCAGGGTTTCCTTGTCCAGAGAGACCGGGTTGCCCCGCATGCTGCCGGACTTCAGAGACTGGGCGGCCAGGACCGACACCTGTTCCGGAGCCAGCCCCCATTGGGACAGGGGCGGAATCTTCAGGGTGACGGATAGGTGTTTGAGCCATTGGATCATATGGCGGGGGGTGGCGCCGGGATTGTTGGTGAGCAGCGCGGCAGCCTCCCCAAAGCACTTTAGATAGGGTTGGGCTTGCGGTCGGGCCTCCAGGGCTTCAATGTTGGCTGCGGTCACAAACGGCAGCAGCCTGGCGCAGACAGCCCCGTGGGGTGCGGCGTGCATGCCACCCAAAGGCCCGGCAATGCCGTGGACAGCGCCCAATCCGGCATTGGCCAGAGCCAGACCGCTGAAGAGGCTGGCCAGGGCCATGTCGGTCCGGGCGTCCAGATTGTCGCCCTCCAAAGAGACGATCTCCAACGAACGGGCGCAGCGGGCCAAGCCGTCGCGGCAAAGGCCGTCGGTCAGGGGGTTGGCTTTGAGGCAGACAAAGGCCTCCAGCAACTGGCAAAGGGCATCGAAACCTGTGGCGGCGGTGACTGCCGGCGGCAGCCCCAGGGTCAGGGTCGGGTCCACCAGAGCGACCCGGGGCAGCATCTGAACACTGCGCAGGCTGACTTTGACGCCATGGGCAGGGCTGCGGATCACGGCATTGCAGGTGACTTCGCTGCCGGTGCCGGCTGTTGTGGGCACGGCCATGCAGGGCAGGGGCGGTGCTGAAAGGGGTAACGCCTTGCCGATGACCTCCAGGTAGTCCGTAACCGGCCCGGTGTTGGTGGTCAGGGCGGCAATGGCTTTGGCCGCGTCCATGACGCTTCCGCCGCCCGATCCGATAACCAGATCGCAGCCCTGCCGCCGGGCGAATCGGGCGCCTTCGGCCACCAGATCCACATCAGGCTCATGGGTGACCTGAATGTATTCCAGAGCGATTCCGGCAGCTCGCAGATCGTGCGCCAGATGTCCCGCCCGCCCGCGGTTCCTGCCGGTGACCAAAAGGGCGCGGCGGCCCAGTGCTTTGGCCTGAACAGCCGCCTGACGGACAACACCCGGGCCGAACAGAATCCGGCCGGCCGTGGCAAACGAAAAGGTAGTCATATCGACCAATTCAAGTTTTTTCGACGGCATGGCGCCAAAAAGTCACTCGACCGGAAAAAAACGATCCGCCCGGACCCCTTAAAATTGCCTGGCCAATCAAACCCTTTGGCGCCCTGCCATGTTGTTCATGCAACGCCTGGGTCAATAGCCGTCGTAGAAGAGCCCTTTCTGAAAGGCCGGATTGTCCAGACGCGCATCGATATCGACCCCGAAAAAATCGGCCAGAGGCTGGAAAATCTCCGGATTGTCGGACTGAATCCGGCGTCCGACGGAGAGAACGTAATCCAGGCCCTTGCGGGTCATCTTTCCCAGCGGACGGCGGCAGTGACCTGCAGGCATGCCCAACAGGGCCATGAGAGTCTTGATGGCCAGGGGATTGCGGGCCCGGCAGACCACCTCACCATAGGCGGTAAGCTCCTGAGTGGTCACCGTCACCAGGCCGAACAACGGCGCCACCGCTTTTTTCAATGCCATGGCGCCCGCCTTGTCCCCGGCCTTTAAAAGCGTGACCAACTCGACCATCGCCCTGGGGGCCACATTGCTGGCCACGGAGATGGCTCCGGCCGCATCGATGCCGGCATCGGTCACCATATCGAACACCAGGGCGTCGTCGCCTGAAAAAATCGAAAATTGCGAACCACAGCACTTCCGGGTCCGCCGCATATTGTCCAAATCACCGGTGGCCTCCTTGACCGCGCAGACATTGGGGTGCGTCTGGTTTAAAATGGCCAGATCCTCGGGCAACAACTTGGCGCCGGTTCTTCCCGGAATAATGTAAGGAATGATATCCATATCCGGAAACGCGGACGCAATGGGAGCCACATATTCACGGCGGATCTCCAGGGAACTGGGACCGTTGTAATAAGGGTCCACCAGCAATACGGCATCCACGCCCTGTTTGGCGGCATGTTCGGTGGCGGCCAACGCTTCGAGGGTGTTGTTGCTGCCGGTTCCGGCAATGCAGAGGCATTTGCCCTTGGTCTCTTGCGCCACGATGCCCGCCACCTGATGGTGTTCGTCCCAGGCCAGCGTCGGACTCTCACCGGTTGTGCCGGCAGCCAGAATACCGGTAATGTTGTTCTCAATCTGAAAGGCCGCCAGCTTTCGGAGCCCTTCGCGATCCACCTGGGAGCCGTCGGCTGTGAAAGGCGTTGCCAGGGCAGTATAACAGCCAGATCTCATAAGTTCCTCTCTTTTAGAATCAAATTGTTTACGTTGGTCGTCGGAAGATTTGGGACAACATAAAATTAAAAGTCAACGCTTAGGGTTCGGGTTTTGACCCAAGACCGGCCGTGACCACCGGCATGGCTCATAAACCCGACGAACTCCCGCAAGTTGTATGGACAGGCATGAATATAATAAAAACACTCGATTGCGCTCCCTTGTGGTCTTTGGAAACAGATATTAACATCAAAAGAGTAAAGAACCCCATTTGAGGTGTCAAGCGGTATTTGACCAAAACAGGTCAATCGCACATCTTTGAGGTTTGAGCAGCAGCGGTCACGGGCATTTTTTGGAAAATGCCAGACACCAAATGCAAGGATACGTCCGGAACGGTCATTCATTTGACATTTTTTATCTTTGAATGCAGCGCAACATCAAACAATTTCCAAAAAACATCTGCGGTTGCCCTGACGCCGCAAGCCGAAAACCCTTGACAACATAAGCCTCCCCATAATAGCGGTATCGGTTCGGAACCGATCGCCCGCAGTCAATTACGCAAAGAGAGGATATGTTACCATGCCACAAGCCAACAACGCCGATGAATTCATCGCCCGGCAACGCGCGGCTATTGCCGCCAATCCGGAATGCGGCAACTCCCATTATAACCTCGGAATCGCCCTCATGGGCAAAAAAGAGTATGATGAAGCTGAAAAGGCGTTTCTAAACGCCATTGAGTGCAGCCCCTCCCTGGCCGAGGCTTATGTGCAATTGGGCGGATTATGCCTGCAACGCGGAGACCTGGAAGGGTGCCTGGATTGGAACCTGCGCGCCACCAAATCCCGGCCCGGATTTTCAGAGGGATGGGGCAATGTGGGCTTTGTCCATTTGCAGCGCGGCGAAGTGGACGAAGCGATTAAAGCGCTGGAGAAGGCCACTGTTTTCAACTTTCGATTCATTCAAGCATTTGCATCCCTGGCCACGGCCTACCTGATGAAAGGGGACCCGGATAAAAGTATCGAATACAGTGAAAAAGCCCTGGCCCTGGCCCCTGACTTCGCCGTGGCCCACAACAATATGGGAATCGCCTGTCTGGAAAAAGGCGAGCGGGAAAAAGCCCGGACCCATATTTTGAAAGCCAAAGAGCTGGGGTTTGAGATTGCCCCGCAGATTCTTCAAGAGATCGGGAATTGACCCGGACCTCAATTTGCTGAACCCCATTTCCGCACCATGCCCTCAAAAATACCGTTTATATTCGGAC
Source organism: Desulfosarcinaceae bacterium (assembly GCA_041557055.1). Lineage (GTDB taxonomy): Bacteria > Desulfobacterota > Desulfobacteria > Desulfobacterales > Desulfosarcinaceae > JARRKU01. Next base: position 4,140 of record JBFFHG010000075.1, on the reverse strand, counting down.
TCAGCCCGGCTGAGCCGGCCGTCACCCCGGACAGTGATCTGTGGCGGACCCCCCTGCCCACCGGCCGCCATGCGTTCAGCCGGACCTCCAAAAACGAATCCCTTGAAGATGGCGTGACCTATGGGGATTATTTCAGTGCGGCGCGTCACTTTCTGGAGCAGAATAATGCCGCCCTGCTTTGCGCGGCCGTCTGTGCAAAAACGGGGGAAACGGTAACCCCGGCCGATTTGGAACAGGTTGCCGTCTACCTGGTGAAACACGGCGCCTTCTATCACCCGGCCTATGTCATTGCCCGGACCGGCGGCCGGCGTTTGCCCCTGGTTCTCAATGTGGCCGTATCATCGGAGGGCCGAAAGGTTTTGGACGGAGAATATCAACACATCGCCAGGCTCAACAGGGAATTGCCGGAAAATTTCTGGCCGTTGGTATACGGGCATGGCGCCGGTCTGGCGCAGGGCGGGCGGCCGTTGCCCATGTTCCTGGGCCAGTGGCTGGAAGGATTTTTTGAATTTCACCTCACGGCGGATTCCGCTCAAACAGATCCCAAAGTGGTTGTCTGGGATACTGATCGCGGCCACCGGATTCTGACGACCGGTCAGGTTCAGGCGCTTTTGGGACAAGCCGCTTCAATTCTGGCCTATGCCTATAACCCGCTGACCCTCGAAGCCATCCGAAACTGGCATCATGCCGCCGGCGATTTCATCGTGAATCCGGGTGAAACGGGTCTCCAGGTTCGTCTGATTACCGTGCGCCGTTACGCCCCTGTTATCAATGATATCCAGCCTGACGCGGCCACCCTGCTGGAAGCGCTGCTGGACTATTTTGTGGAGATCTCTTTGCGTTTGCGCCTGGACCGCCTGGACGGCATCGGCTCACCGGCTTGCCACGCACCCGAAGTTGTGCCGGACATCTGCCGGGGATTTTTTCAGGGCCTGGAATCGGCGGCAGCGGCGCGGCGCTTGCCGCAGGACTTTGCCGAGACAGTGAAACGATACTTCGCCTTGCACGGCACAGTCGAGTTGATGCCAATCGCGCGGGCGGTTGCAAAAAAAATTCCGGCCCAGGCCGGGGAGAAGGCGCTCTTGGACCGCATGATCGAACCGCATGTGGCTGCCCTGGCGACAATCCTGGCCGAATAGGGCCGCCGCCACAACATGCGGCTGAAATAACACAACCGCCCACCACATAGAGGGGGAAGCGTCTCCGGCAGATGCCGCAGGCCCTCTAAACGGGCTTTTTTATTGACAAGGACCAAGCGATCATTTTATATCTCGTCCTTCATATTCTTAAGATGGCACAGTTCTTTAAGAACCGAAAATAAAGCAAAAATCGAAAAAAATTGAGAGGAGGTGGCTTTCATACCGTTTTTGATTTGAAGTCAGGGATTTTGAGACTTGTTGATTAACCTAATGGAGGTAAAAGATGGCAAAACACCAAACCCCGATGTTGGACCAGCTTGAGTCTGGGCCATGGCCGAGCTTCGTTTCGGACTTGAAGCAAGAAGCTGCAATGCGCGCCAAAAATCCGAACAATGTAAATTACCAGATTCCCGTGGACGTGGTCGAAGACCTGTTGGGCGTTCTGGAGCTCTCCTACAAGCATGGCCGGACCCACTGGAAACACGGCGGCATCGTCGGTGTCTTCGGTTACGGCGGCGGCGTCATCGGCCGTTACTGCGACCAGCCTGGAATGTTCCCCGGCGTGGCTCATTTTCACACAATGCGCGTCGCCCAACCGGGCGGCAAGTTCTACAAGAGCGACTACCTGAAAAAGCTCTGCGATCTTTGGGATATGCGCGGCTCCGGCATCACCAACATGCACGGCTCCACCGGCGACATCATCTTCCTGGGCACCACCACCCCCCAATTGGAAGAGATCTTCTTTGAGCTGACCCACAACATCAACCAGGATCTTGGCGGCTCCGGCTCCAACCTGCGCACCCCGGCCGACTGTGTGGGCCAGGCGCGTTGTGAATACGCCTGTTACGACACCCAGGATCTGTGCTACGACCTGACCCAGGAATACCAGGACGAACTGCATCGCCCGGCATTTCCGTACAAATTCAAGTTCAAATTTGACGGCTGCCCGAACTGCTGCGTAGCCTCCATCGCCCGTTCGGACCTCTCCTTCATCGGCACCTGGCGTGACGACATCAAAATCGACCAGGAAGCTGTTGCAGCCTACATCGGCGGTGAATTTGTTCCCAACGCCGGCGCCCACAGCGGCCGCGACTGGGGTAAATTCGACATCCAGAAAGAGGTCATCGACCTGTGCCCCACCGGCTGTATGATGATGGACGGCAAAACTCTCAAGATCGACAACAAAGAGTGCACCCGCTGCATGCACTGCATCAACGTTATGCCGCGCGCCCTGCACATCGGCGATGACCGCGGCCTCTCCATCCTGGCCGGCGCCAAAGCCCCGATCCTGGACGGCGCCCAGATGGGCTCCCTGATCGTGCCGTTCGTCAAAGCCGAAGCCCCCTACACCGAGATCAAAGAGAACATCATCGAACCCATCTGGGATTACTGGATGGAAGAGGGCAAAAACCGCGAACGCCTGGGCGAGCTGATGAAACGCCAGGGCCTGCAGAAGCTGCTCGAAGCAATGGGCGTTGATCCGGACCCGCGCATGGTTCAGGAACCGCGCCACAACCCGTACATCTTCTGGAAGGAAGAAGAGGTTGAGGGCGGCTGGACACGTGACGTTGACGCATTCAGAAAAGACCATCTAAGATAAGGGGGGCACACAATGGCATTTGTTTCTTCAGGATACAATCCCGACAAACCGATGGAGAACCGGATCACCGATATCGGTCCTCTTAAATATGATGAATTCTACCCGCCCGTGATTGCCGCCAACAAAGGCAAATGGCTCTATCATGAGTACCTGCAACCCGGCGTGCTGGTTCACGTCTCCGAAACCGGCGACGAGGTCTATACGGTCCGCTGCGGCGGCGCCCGTTTGATGACCGTGACCCACATTCGCGAAATCTGTGAAATCGCCGACAAGCATTGCGGCGGGTACCTGCGTTTCACCACCCGTAACAACATCGAATTCATGGTGGACGACAAATCCAAGGTCCAGCCCCTGATCGACGATCTGGAAAGCCGAAAATTCGACGGCGGTTCCTACAAGTTCCCCGTCGGCGGCACCGGCGCCGGCGTCTCCAACATCGTTCACACCCAGGGCTGGATTCACTGCCACACCCCGGCCACCGACGCTTCCGGTCCGGTAAAAGCGGTTATGGACGACCTGTTCGATGAGTTCAAAGGCCACAACATGCCGGCCCATGTACGCGTTTCACTGGCCTGCTGCCTGAACATGTGCGGCGCCGTGCACTGCTCGGATATCGCCATCCTGGGATACCATCGCAAACCGCCCATGCTGGACCACGAATATCTGGACAAAATGTGCGAAATCCCGCTGGCCATCGCCGCCTGTCCCACCGCCGCCATCAAACCGGCCAAGGTGGAGATCAACGGCCAGAAACTCAACTCCGTGGCCGTGAAGAATGAGCGTTGCATGTTCTGCGGCAACTGCTACACCATGTGTCCCTCCATGCCCTTGGCGGACACCGAGGGTGACGGCATCGTCATCATGGCCGGCGGCAAGGTCTCCAACCGCGTCAGCACGCCCAAGTTCTCCAAAGTCGTTGTGGCCTTCCTGCCCAACGAAGCCCCGCGCTGGGAAAGCACGGTTAAAACCATCCGCAAGCTTGTTGAGATCTATGCCGCCAACGCCAGAAAATATGAACGTCTGGGTGATTGGGCCGAGCGTATCGGCTGGGAGCGCTTTTTCGAAATTACCGAACTGCCGTTTACCCATCACCTGATCGACGATTTCCGGGATCCGGCATACTACACCTGGCGCCAGACTTCGCAGTTCAAGTTCTAGCGTTATTGAAAAAACGATCCGTCAATAAACCGGGGGGCCCGCCATGCGCGTGTTCCCCGGTAACCCTTAGACCCGTGTTGTATGAAAGGGGACCACGTTAATGGAATATAATGAGGCAAAAGAAAAAATCGTAGCCGAGCTGACCAAAAAATTGAAAAACAAATCCAAGTTCTATTTCAATGATTTGGCCAAAATTTTGGAATCCAAGCCCAGGGATGCCAAAAAGATCGTCAATCAGTTGGT
>JBFFHG010000074.1:0-9151 GCA_041557055.1 Desulfosarcinaceae bacterium | reverse complement strand
GGGCAGACTCTTGAGGGTTCTGCAGGAAAAAACGGTTATCCGTCTGGGGAGCGATCGTGTCATCCCCGTTGATGTCAGGATTATATCAGCAACCAACAAGGACTTGAAGGCCAGGGTCTCTGAAAACAAGTTCAGAGACGACCTTTACTTTCGCCTTAACGTGCTGCGGTTGCCCATTCCGCCTTTGCGCCATCGCTCAACCGACATCCCTGAATACGCCCGCTATTTTGCACGCAAACACGCGCTTGCCGCAAAGCGGAATCTGACCATCAACGGAACCGCGATGAATTTTCTTTCCAACTATTCCTGGCCCGGCAATATCCGCGAGCTGCAAAACACCATTGAAAGAGCCGTTGCAATCACCAGGGACGACGTTATCAATGAGATCATTTTATCCCGGATCTGCGGTGACCAATATACTTTTTTTGAGGATGAAAATCCATCCTGTTGCGACCAAACAAGAGAAATCAATGAGGCTCTGAAAAAAACGGAAGGGCGATATGCGCAAGCGGCAAAGTTACTGGGCATCAACCGCTCCACATTGTGGCGCCGAATGCGAAGACTGGGCATACGAAAGCAACCCGTATGTTTACCGGACAAAAACCGGACTTCAATTTGACTTCACTTCCTGCCGGTGCTATAGGGCTGATCATGCCTCGAAAACACACATATAACGAATACGTGGTGCTGAACACCCATGACGTTGAGCTGAGGCTCATCTATAAAAAAAAGATCGTTCGCGTACTGCTCGACAAAGAGGACCATGCCAAGGTCAAAAAGCAGAAATGGGTGTGCCTGGCCTATCCGAAATTCGGCGTATCGATTCATTTGCTCAAAAATCGATTCCCCGGACAGAGCCTGCAAAGCTTTCTGTTTGACAACCGCCCCCGGGTTTTCGAGAAAATACCAAAAGACAAAAGAGGCCGGCTGGATTACCGCAAAAAAAGTCTGCTCCCTTTTGCCAGGGGCAACCACTATATCAACGCCGGAAAAAACCAGGTGGAGTTGCGCTTCTATCATCAGGATAATCTTGTCCGAATCCTGCTCGATAAAGAAGACCAGTCAAAAGTCAGCAAATACACATGGCATTGCAAATACGACGGAGACCGTCTCCTGGTCCGCAGCGGATCCAAAAGCAGCTTGCACAACGCTATTCTGGGAGAACGCAGAGCAAAAATTCAGGAAGTTCTGCGCGATAAGCAGGGCAGGCTGGACTATCGCAAAAAAAGCTTGCTGCCGCGGATGGAATCCTATTTGAACCGCTACCTGAATTTGAACAAAAAAGAGATGGAGTTGCATGTTGCCAAAAAGGACAAGGCGTTCCGCATCATTTTTGATAAAGAGGATTATAGGCTGATAAAGACGCGCAACTGGTGTGCCAGGTCGATCGGCAATGACAAACGGGGTATTTTTTGCATACAAACAGGCATATCGCTTACACAATTCATCCTTACCGAAGAACCGGCGCGAATTAAAAGAATTCTTACGGACAGCCAGGGCAGGCTCGATTATCGCAAAAAAACCTTGTTGTCGCAGGTCGCGTCATTTACAAATATCTATCGGGTTCTGAATAAAAAAGAGGTCGAGTTGATTATCACAAAAAAGGAAAAGGAGTTCCGCGTCCTGTTCGACCGCGAAGACCATGAAAGGGTGAAGGCCTATCACTGGCGGGGCGTCTTTACCAGCGGCGGGGCCGTGATTGTTCACGGTCCGATGGCCTCGCCATTGACAAAAGTGATTCTCCAAAACCAACCCGTGCGCATCCGGCAAATTCCCACGGACCGCAAAGACAGGCTCGATTATCGCAAAGAAAGCCTGTTGTCGCAGGTTTCATCATATACGAACACCTATCGGGTCATGAATAAAAAAGAGGTCGAGTTGCGTATTGCTAAAAATGACAGGGCGTTCCGCGTCCTGTTCGACCGTGAAGACTATGCAAGAGTGAAGGCGCGCCGTTGGCGGGGAATTTATACCACCGGCGGGGCCGTGATTGTTTGCAGTCAAACGGGCACGCCATTGACAAAAGTGATTCTCCAAAACCAATCGGTGCGTATCCGGCAAATTCCCAGAGATTCCCGAAGCCGGCTGGATTATCGCAAAAAAAGCTTGTTGCCCTGATTTTTACACCGCTCCCCGGACAGCGTCGATCCTTACGGTTGAAGTGCGTTTTCGCTATTTGAAAAAATCCAGGAGCGCGTGCAAATTGGTCAGGGGATGGGGCGGGCAGCCGGGGATGAAAAGGTCCACCGGCAAAAGGGTGTCCAGACCGTGGGTGATTTCCGGACTGCCCCGGAAGGGGCCGCCGCTGATGGCGCAACTGCCCACGGCAATGACGACTTTGGGTTCGGGTACGGCTTCGTAAGTTTGCATCAGGGCCGTTTTCATGTTGCGGGAAACGGGACCGGTGACCACGATGCCGTCGGCGTGGCGGGGCGACGCCACAAAGTTAATGCCGAAACGGGCCAGGTCGAAAAAAGGCGTGGCCAGCACGTTGAGGTCGGCCTCGCAGGCGTTGCAGCCGGCGGCTGAAACCTGACGCAGTTGCAGGGAGCGGCCAAAGAGTTTTTTGAAGTGCTTTTTGGCGTGACCGGCCAGCTCGGGCAAGACGCCGTCGCTGATCAGATGCTCCCTGGCAGCTGTGGCGATTTCAAAATCCCGGGTAAAAGAGATAAACTTTCCCGCACTGAGACGCTCGCAATGGCCGCAAAACACACAATTTCCCATATCGATGCGCCCGGCCCGGTGGTCGATGGCCGCCTGAGGGCAAGCGGCGGCGCATTGGGCCGCCAGTTCGGCAGGCGCATCCGGATTCACCACGGGCCGGCCGCGGTAATCCTCCGGCAGTCGGATGGCGGTCTTGGGGTAGGTGCTGGTGCGATAGCCTTGTTCGAATCTGTTTTTCAGTACGTTGAACATTTTGATTCCACTTTGGTTGTTTGAATTCGCCGCCTTCTTGATACGCGCAAATTTAAGTCAAATGCCGTTGAATGCCTATCTCTTCCCCTGCCCTTTTAACCGTGAATCTCGTACATTGAGCTTTTTACTACTTTTATAAATCAAAACCGCAATACGATAGATTAAAACTCTTGTTGTTCAATGGAAAATCGGAAATCCCGGTGTTGCGCAGGGACATGGCCAGCCCGTTCCAGTTGTGGAAGGAGGGGTCCTTGATCTTGTAGCGCAAAAACTGTCCCTCGGCATCCGTGAGCAGACAGTGGGAGACTTCGCCACGCCAGGCTTCGTTCAGGGTGACGACAAAGGCGTCAGCGGCCAAAACCGGTTCGGCGGTCTCCACGCACCGGGTTTGAGCCTCTTCTTTGAGCAGCGCCTCAATGGTCTCGATGGACTGCAACACTTCGTCGGCCCGCACTTTGGCCCGGGCATAGACATCGCCGGTGGATTCGGCATTTTCCCCAATATGGATCCGGCCGTAATGTTCGGTCGGAAATTGACGCCGCACATCGTAGGCAATGCCGCAGGCGCGCCCGGCCGGCCCCACCAGGCCCAATTTGTGCGCATCGGCGGTACTCACCACCCCGCACCCCTCGAAACGCGCCAGCACGCTGGGCTTGGAAAGCAGAAGGTCCGAGGTATGGGTCACCTGGGGCTTGAGTTCAGCCAGGCGCCGGGTCAGGACCTCGCGATCCTCACCGGTCAGGTGAAAACGCACGCCACCGGGCCGGACCAGCCCTTTGCCGAAACGGTTTCCGCAGATCCACAGGGTCATGTTGAGAAAATCGCCGCGCATGCGGCCGCAGTAATTGGCCGGCGGCAAAAAGGCCACATCGCCGCTCAATGCGCCCAGGTCGCCCACATGGTTGGCGATGCGCTCCAGTTCCAGGGCGATGGTGCGAATAATGCGCGCACCGGCGTCGGGTTCTTTGCCTGAGAGAGCTTCCATGGCCTGGGCCATGCAGAGGCTGTGGCCGATGGTGGTGTCTCCGGCAATGCCTTCCACAATGATGGGCCAACGCCGGTAATCGGTATTGAGCAGAAGTTGCTCCACGCCGCGATACTGGTACCCCAATTGAATCTCCAGGTGCAGGACGCGCTCGCCGATACAGTTGAACCGAAAATGGCCGGGCTCGATGACGCCGGCGTGCACCGGCCCCACGGCCACTTCGTGAATCTCCTCGCCTCCCACTTGGTAGTAATCGTACCTGCCGGGGATATCTTGGCTGTAGTCGTTGCCGAACACATCCGGCTTACCCGTCAGGTTTGGATGGTAGCGAACCATCTTGAGCCAGGGGTGCCCTTCGGGCCGCAGGCCGTACTGTTCTGCAATCTCGCGCTCAAACAGGTGGAAGGGCTCGCACCGGGCGGCCATGGAACTGAAGCTCTCCGGCGCATCGCATCCGGCCACGAACAGGCGGTCGTTGCGCAGCACGGCCAGCAGCTTGAGTTGCTGGCCGTCCCAATAGGCAAAGTAGTGTACCACCTTGCCGCCGTTTTCCACGATCTCCAGAGCCTGGTTGCGGAACCCATCAAAGGTCAGATGGGGAATCCGCTCTCTGGCCGTCACCTCGCCATTGCCGATCTGTAAAAAATCCGTTTGCATTAAAATCCCCCGCCCATGACATTCACCGCGTTCATAATGGTCCGGGATACCGTCTCGGGCATCCAGAAGCACAGCACCACGGAGGTGATCAACAGTGCATACTGGGGCCAGACCATGGCGGCGGTCTCTTTGAATTGCACGCAAAGGCCGTTGCCGCCGAAAGATATTTTCATGACGTGGTTGGCGAATCCGGCAAAAACAACACAGATACTGAAAATAAAAAGGGATACGCCCACATATTGGTGGGCGCGAAACGCGCCGATGATGATGAACAGCTCTCCCAAAAAGAGGCCAAAGGGCGGCAGCCCGGAAATGCCGGCAAATCCGCTGAAAAAGGCCACAAAGGTTTGGGGCAGATATTTGACCAGTTTGCCGGTGTCGTCGATGAGACGGCTGGTGTAGCCCAGCAGGATATTGCCTGAAGAGAGAAACAGGGATGATTTGATCAGGCTGTGATGGATCAGGCACAGAAGGGCGCCATAGGCCGCCAGGCCGCCCACGCCGGTACCGAAGGCGATGATGCCCATGTTTTCGATGCTGGAGTAAGCCAGCAGCCGTTTGTACTCCGTCTGCTTGAGAATAAAGGTGGCGGCCGCCAGGATGGAGGCCAAACCGAAGATCATCAGAATCGTTCCGGAAAAATCGCCAAGGCCGGCAGCCTGCATCAGTTTGTTGGTTTTGAAAATGCCCAGATAGGCACAATTGAGCAGCACGCCGGACAACAGGGCCGAGGCCGGACTGGGGGCTTCGCTGTGGGCGTCAGGCAGCCAGGTGTGCATGGGCGCCAGCCCCATCTTGGTGCCGTACCCCACCAGGATAAAGACAAACCCGGTTTTGAGCCAGAAGGGGTCCAGTTGCCGGGCCACGGCGGTCAGGCTGGAAAAAGCCACGGGCGCATCAACGCCGCCCACGTCCATGGCCAGGGTGATCAGCACCGAACCCAGCAGGGCCAGGGCGATGCCCACCGAACAAATCAGCACGTATTTCCAGGTGGCCTCCAGGGAGGCGCCTGATCGGTGGGTGTAGATCAGCGGCGCGCTGGCCAGGGTGGTGGCCTCGATGGCGATCCACATCACCATGATATGATCGGAGAGGGTCACCATGGTCATGGTGGCCAGAAAAAGCAGCATACACCCGGTAAAGATAGGTTCGGACTTGATTTTGGACGCTTTGAGATAGGCCGTGGTATAGATGGCGATCATGAAAAAAAGCAGGGAGATCACCAGCAGGGACAAAAGGCCTTCGGGTGTGACGCAGAAGTAGTCCGCAAAGGCGGCCGCAGGTTTGAAGCGCCAGATCAGAAAGGAGATCAGCAGGTGCACGGCCGCGGTGAACACCAGCAACGGCCGGGCTGATGGGCCTTTGAGAACAAAGGCGATCACACCGGTGACAAGCGGAGCGATAAAGACGATTTCAAGCATGAAGACCTACCTATTCCTTCAGGTTTCTGAGCAGGGCCGTATCCACATCATCAAAGGCCTGCTTGATATTCTGCAGAATGATGGCCATGATCATGACCCCGGCCAGGACATCCAGCAGGATGCCGAATTCCACGATATGATGGGTGCGCATGGAGAAACTGGTGCCCACCAGGTAGATGCCGTTTTCCATCATGATGTAGCCCAGCACCATGGCAATGGCGTTGCGCCGGGCCATGACCAGGAACATCCCGGCCGCCAGCAAGGTGATGGCGGTGGGCAGCAGCAGCACATAGTTTTGGGTATTGGGCAAATTTAATTTGGATGCCGCAATTGTCGCCGCCACGATGAGCACCAAACCGGCCATCAAAGAGGCGTGGTAGCTGATGGTGGGCTCGACTTCACGACGCAGGGCGAATTTCCTGATGGCCAGATAGATGCACAGCGGGATACCGATGCCTCGAATCAGAAGGGTTGCAAAGGTAAAGACCACGCTTGCGGCGTTCATGTCATGACCGACAAAAAGGGGTACAATGGAGACCACGATACCCTGAAACGAGAGCGCCTTGATCAGGGTGGGCAGCCGGCTCGAACCAAAGGAGATCAGGACCGACAGCAGCACCAGGGCCAAAATGGTATCGACGGAATGAATCATTTAATAAACTCCAAGGTGATAACGGTTGCAAAAAAGGCCAGGGCAAAAGAGGTCAGCACGAACTGGGGCACCTTGTCCATACGATACCGTGCCATGACCGATTCGATAACCCCCACAAGGGTGTAAACCAATGCCAGAAAAACGAAGAACACAGCGGCATCGGCCATGGGATTGCCGAAAGTAAGGGGGCAAATCAGACGGGTTACCAGGGTGGCGTAAAAGAAGAGTTTAAAAAAAGAACCCAGCTCGATAAAGGCCAGGTCAGGTCCGCTGTGGTCCAGAACCATGACTTCGTGGATCATGGTCAACTCCAGGTGGGTGGCCGGATCATCCACCGGTACCCGGGAGTTCTCCGTGAGCAGGACGATAAACAGGGCAATGACCACAAAAAGCAGGGGCGATCCGGCTGTCTGCCAGAGCCCGTAAGGTTGCACGCCGCCCAAATAGGCCGCCAGGCTCAGATCACCGGTGAGCACGTAAAAAAGAACCAGGGTCATAAAAAGGGTGGCTTCGCAGAAGATTGAAAAATAGGCTTCCCTGGCGGCGCCCATGCCCTCAAAGGGCGAGGCCGTGTCCATGGCCGCGGCAATGGTGAAGAAACGGCCCAACCCCAGCAAGTAGAGCAAAAAAATAACATCGCCCTTGAAAGAGAAAAGCGCCGGCTGTCCGGCCACGGGCACAAACATCAGCCCCATGGCTGCCGCACACAGCGAGACCATGGGCCCCGCCTTGAAGATCACCGTGGTGCTGGTGCTGTAGACCGACCCTTTTTTGAACAGCTTGATCAGGGTATGGTAATTGATCAGCAGCGAGGGGCCCTTTTTCCCGCCGAAAAACGCCTTGACCTTGAGAATCAGCGCCGAATAGAACGGGGCCAGCAGCATGGCCAGGATCAAAAAAAGAATCGATTTCGTCATAACGCCCAACCTGTTCTTGGAAGTGGTTTCAAAGCCTTCAATCAGGTTCACGATCAAGGTGAGGCATTCGGTGCCCTGCCGCCATGGGGCAGGCCCCTCACCGCCCGGCTCTATGCACTCATACAAAAAACAACAGCACCACGATGGCCAGCAGGATATAGCCGATATACAGATGAATATCGCCGTGCTGCAGCCAGCGCAGTCTGTCAAAGAGCCAGGAGACCGGCTTGACGATCAACCGGTCCATCTGCCGTTCGGCGGCATCGTGCACCTGGCTGTGATAATGGGTTCTGGTGGGGAAGCGTCCCCGGACAGGGGAATGCGCCTCGCTCATGGGCGCCACCGGCCGGAAAAACGCCAGAATGGAGGCGGCGTAAGAGGCGCCGGTGTATTGCATCTTCACCGTGGGCTGGGTGAATCCGCAGCCCCAGGTACCCGAACGGGTGACGATTTTGCCACGATAAAGAAAAACGCGCAGCAAAAAAAGCGATCCCAATAAAACAAAGAAAAGCGCCGACGCCCGGGTGATATTGGCGGTCAAAGACATAAAGGGTTCCAGGGGAATGCGGCCGTACCCCAGCGCCAATGAGGCGACCGCTTTGACCGCCAGGGTCATGAAAAAGGTGGGAAACACGCCGATGACCATGCAGGCAACCGCCAGCACGATCATGGGAATCAGCATCATCAGTCCGGTCTCATTCACGTTGACAGCAGCGGCGCTGCGCGGTTCGCCTTGAAACACCACCCCCACCACTTTGGTAAAGCAGGCCAGGGCCAGTCCTCCGATGATGGCCAGGCTGATGATCGCCATCAGACTCAGGGCAAAAGCGGAGCGCGTCAAGGCCGCACCGTTAAAACCGCCCATGTATACCAGAAACTCACTGACAAAACCGTTGAAAGGCGGCAGGCCGGAGATGGCCAGCGAGCCGATGAAAAAGGCGGTTCCGGTGACGGGCATCTTTTTGATCAGGCCGCCCAGCGCATCCATGGCCCGGGTTCCGGTCCGATGCAGCACCATGCCGGCCCCCATGAAAAGCAGGGATTTAAAAATGGCGTGGTTCAGCACATGCAGCAACCCGCCGCTAAACCCCAGGACGGCCATAATGGGCTTGCCGGCGGCCACACCGATCATGCCGATACCGATGCCGATGAGAATGATACCGATATTTTCCACACTGTGATAGGCCAGGAGGCGTTTGAGGTCATGTTGTCCCAGGGCATAGACAACCCCCAGGATGCCTGATGCAATTCCGGCGACAAGCACAATCTGGCCGAACAGAGCCGTATGCCAGTTCAGAAGCATATAGATGCGCACAATGCCGTATATGCCGGTTTTGATCATCACTCCGGACATGACCGCGGAGATATGGCTGGGAGCCGCCGGATGGGCGTGGGGCAGCCAGACATGCAGGGGAAAGACGCCCGCCTTGGAGCCAAAGCCGATAAAGGCCAGGACAAAAACCATGATTTTGGCGGTTTCCGGCAGGCCGGCGGCGGCTTGGAACGTCAGGCTGCCGCCATGGGCAAAAATCAGACCGAACGCCGCGAAGATAAACAGGGCGCCAACCTGTGAAAATACAAAATAGAGGTACCCGGCCTTTCT
>JBFFHG010000073.1:0-9172 GCA_041557055.1 Desulfosarcinaceae bacterium | reverse complement strand
GTCCCAGCCGGGAAGATTTTTGGATCGCATCAAACGCTATAAACTGAACCAGGCTATCAGTGAGCCGGGCTTGACCCAGTGGGTTCTGGGCAGATATCTGAAAACCGGCAATTATGACCGCCATTTGCGAAGACTGCGCACCCATCTGAAAAACCAGGTCGGCAACACCGCCCTGGCGATCGCACGCTATTTTCCGCACGGCACCAAAATCAGCGCCCCCCAGGGCGGCCTGACCCTTTGGGTTCAAATGGACCCAAAAGTGGACAGCCTGGAACTGTTTCGCCGCGCCCTCGAAAAGAATATCGCCGTTTTTCCGGGAATCATCTGTGCCAACAGCAACATTTATAACAATTATATCCGCATCAGTTGCGGCATGCCGTACACCGATAAAATCGACCGGGGCCTTCAGACCCTGGCTGCCATCGTCCGCGAAATGGCACAATGACAGTAAGGATAAAGTATCTATGAAAATAAAGGATATCGGCGGTGAGTTTGCGCTCATCGACCAGTTGACGCGAATGACACCCATGGATCATGCCGATCTGATTGCCGGTGTGGGCGATGATGCGGCCGTTATTCGCACTGCGCCGGAACCGGCGCCCTACCTGTTGGTCACCACCGACATCCTGGTGGAAGGCAGCCATTTCAAACGTGACTGGGCCACGGCCGAGCAGATCGGAATCAAGGCAGCCGAATGCAATATCAGCGATATCGCCGCCATGGGAGGGACGCCCACCTGGATGTTCATCTCACTGGTGCTAAGCAGACAGACAGATGCCCAATGGGTTAAAGAGGTATATGCCGGTATTGCCCGCTCCTGCCGGCGTCATGGGGTGATCGTGGCCGGCGGCGACACCACCCGGGGGCCGGTCAACACCATCAATATCGCCCTGTTGGGGAGTGTCTCACCCGAGCACCTGCGATTGCGGCGCCAGGCCGAACCCGGAGATCTTCTCATGGTCACCGGCACGTTGGGGGCTTCGGCGGCAGCCCTGGCCCTTCTTCTGAAAGACAAAAGACCGACCCCATACTTGCTGGAGAAGCATCTGGCGCCCACCTGCCGAATGGACGCATCCCGTCATATTGCGTCGCTGGCCCATGCCATGATCGATATCAGCGACGGTCTGGGATCTGAGGTCCATCACATTTGCCGGCAAAGCAAAACCGGCGCAAGCATCGACGCGTCAGCCATTCCCTTGCACGAAGATGTTAAAGCGGCTGCCAAAGCCCTGGGCGTCGATCCTCTGCAATTTGCCCTCGGCGGCGGCGAGGACTTTGAACTGCTTTTTTCCATAGCGCCCGAAAAGATGGAAGAACTGCAAAAAACAGGCCTCATCTGCCATCCGGTGGGGCGGGTGGTAGAACCGGCCAAAGGGATCACATTGATAGATTCCCATGGAAGCGGCACGCCCTTGCCCGGCGGGTATGACCACTTCAAGTAAAAAAACGTGTGCAAACATCCGGTCCACGACTGCTTGTATGAACCGCCGCCATAACATTGGGATCATTCAGCAGATTCGTATATATGGACCATGAAATTCGTCATGCACACGCCCTATGACTCGCCTTTGGCCCGCCTTGGCGCCCGGCGCCTGTTTCCGCCGGAACCCTGAGGCCGTCTGCCCCTGCTGCGATTTGATCGTCCAGAGCGGCGTTGCGCGGGTCGGCCGTCCCCTGCGGCAGGCTTTCTTCCTTTGATCGGCGGCGGCAAGGGGGCCAGCCACTCTTCAGCCGGATAGATGCAGGGCAGGCCGTTGCCGATCAGCTTCTCGATGGCAGGGATATAAAAGCTGTCCTCTTCGTCTGCAAAACTGATGGAGGTTCCGGCAGCGCCCGCGCGACCGGTCCGGCCTATCCGGTGGACGTAATCCTCAGGGTCCCTGGGCAGGGTGTAGTTGATAACGTGATCCATGCCTTCAATATGGATACCGCGACCGGCAACATCCGTGGCCACCAGTACGCGAATTTTGCCGGCCTTGAAACCATCCAGGGTGCGAATGCGGGTCTGCTGCCGGACATCTCCGGATAGAATGGCGCAATTGATTTGATACCTGAAGAGCATATCGGCCAAGCGGCGGGTTTCATCCTTCCGATTGCAAAATACAATCACACGTTCAAGGCTTTTATTGGTGATAATATTGTACAGCAGGGCATTTTTTTCATCGTTGGTGACAATATAGACAATCTGCTCAACGCTATCCACAGCCACCTGGGTGGGCTCGATCTCCACCGTCACCGGATTGCGGGTCCACTGCTCGGACAAGCGGGTGACCTCCGGGGTCAACGTGGCGCTGAATAACAGCGTCTGGCGTTTGGACTTGTGGGGTGTGCTGTAAATAATCTTACGCACATCCGGAATGAACCCCATGTCCAACATGCGGTCGGCTTCGTCAATAACCACAATCTCAACCCGGCTCAAATCGATATCCTTGCGCCGCTTGAAATCCAGCAGACGTCCCGGTGTGGCCACAACGATATCGGCTTTTTGATGGTTGAGCCGCTTGCGCTGCTTTTCGTAATCCATACCGCCGAACACGTTGACAACCGAAAAGGGCGTGTATTTGGATAAAACGCGAGCCTCCTCTGCGATCTGCATGACCAACTCACGGGTGGGGGCCAGCACCAAGACCCTGGGCGTTCCGTTCGGGCGCTTGGCTGCGGCCGGCCTGCGGCTCATGTGGGTCACCACGGTAATGATAAAAGCAGCCGTTTTGCCCGTGCCTGTTTGTGCCCGGCCGGTGGCGTCCTTTCCTGTCAATGTGCTGGGCAGAATCTCGGCCTGAATGGGGGTGCAGTATTGAAAGCCCAGATCGGAGATGGCATGCATCAAGGCCTCTGGCACGCCCAGATCGTGAAACCGGGTTTTGCCTTCCACCACAGGGACGTCAAAGCTATCCGGATTCCATTCCTTTACAGGAGGTCGGGCACTGGCCGAAGATTTTGCCTTGCGTCGGGATTTGCGATCTTCCCGCTTGGGCTTTGACTTAAAACCCGGTACGTTGGCCGACGCCGGTGCTTGACCGTCACGGTCAATGGACGTGGATATCTTGGTTTTGCTGGTCTCCTTTTGTGTCCGGATCTTGACTTTGCGGTATCCCTTAACTTTATTCCATAGTGCTTTTAATGGTCCAATCAACGTTTGTCTCTTTCTTTACATCCGATCTGGCCTTCAACATTTCAACGCTGCGAGGGGACCGGTCCGATCGACCATACTCAGCCGATCACGGTTGCTATCTCTATAAGGTCCTTGAATGGGCCAAATAGGGAACGAATAGATGGCGAATCTCTTCCAATGACTCATCGATGGCCGATGGCATGGATTGGGCGAACATGTCGAGCAAAATGATGGCATTAACCATTGAATCGTTGTGACATGCCGCCCGCAAACGTTTTGCAAAGGAAATGTTCACAGTCTGAATGTCGTTGTAAATATGGCTCAAACCTTCAAACAGCAGATCGGGCGCCCCCCCGTCCTGCTGTTTGAAATATTGAGCCAGTAAGTAGGTGGAAGTTGCCCGCCAGATGGTTTCATCAGTACTTGCAAAGGGCAAATGGAAACGGGCCATGGGCTTGAAAAAACAGGTCTTGGGGCAGCGACTGGTGGCCATTAGCAGCCCCATCAGCGAACCAACACCCCTCTGTATGGTGGTTTCCGAACAAACCACCCGCTCAAAGGTCGAAACAATTACGGATGTATGGTCATGGGACAAAAGCTTGGTGAAGCGGCTGACCAGCCCCACCATATTCACTGCCGCCGGGCAACGGGCGTCTGCTTCGGGTTCGAGGGGGCAATTGTCACACTGGTGAAAGTCCAAGCGGGTCCACGCCGGCAAGTCCCCCTTAAACTCAAGGTCGGTTTCGAGCTTTTCGGGATCAAGCCGGATCTGAAAAACCTCCTCCTGCCCATCCTCCAAATGGAAACGGTATTGAATGTATAACTCTTCCATGTCAGTCGTCGTCTGCAATGGCAATCTAATCCGCGTAACGCCCGGCGAAGATGGATTCCAATCCCCCAAGGCTGTAATCGATCTCCATGGATAAAAATTGAGACAGGGAGTGCAAGGTGATAATCGCGTTTTTATCAGCGTCTTCGCTGCTGACGCTGTTGATTCGCCCAAGAAGTCCTTCATTCACCTGCTGAACCTTGGCATAATGCTTTTCCAAGGTCTTAAAATCAAATTTCATACCCGGTTGGTCTTTGTAACGAAAATACTGAGCCAACAAATACATGGAGGCTGTACGCACAGTGGTCTCTTCAATGGTTGCGAACGGCAGATGGAATCGCGCCATAGGCTTTAAAAATTCCATAACCGGGCAATCGCTGGTGGCCATGATAACGCCGAAAATGGCGCTCAAGCCCTCCATGGCCGATGTTTTTTTTGAATAGATTCTCTCGGTTGTTTCACAGGTCACCGTACAGTCGTGATATGAAAACAGATCCTTGAAATTATGGACCAACTCCATGATATTCAGGGCAATGGGGCACCATGGTTGCATGTCGGCTGATAGCGGACAACATCGGCACTGTTCAAAGTCCAGCCGTATCCAATCTGCCGGTTCCCGGTCCATATCATCGCGCAGGAGGCTTAATGTGTTCGGGTCCAATGCTATCGGATAGTCTTTCACGCTGTTGTCCGGAAAAAGAAAGCGATAATGAAAACGAACCGGTTTTTTTTTCATAGCCGTAGACCACACCTTTCACCGCAATGACGCCTCTCCGGCGCCCCCGTGCTAAAAACGCCCCTCCCCTGTTTGTTCCACCCCCCTAAGGGCGGGTCGCCGGAAAACCTTTCCCGGCGGCATCACCCAAATGAGGCAATTGGATAGTACCACAAGCGATTTCATAAGCCAAACGCCATCATATGCACCGCGGGGGTCATGGGCGCTTTTTTTTCTCATTTTTCAAGGCGCGCATAAGCTTGGCCACCGTCTCTTTGAGTTCAACATTCTGCGCCTTCAGGGCATTGAGCCGCTCCTGGCATTCCCTTCTGACCACCTCGATTTGATCAGCCAAACCCTTTTCCTTTTCAGCGAAGGTTTCCTGAAGGCGCTGTTCCATTCGATCGCAGGATTGCCTTTTGCGTTCAAGAGCGGTCTCTGCCTGGGCCAGCACTTCATCGGCCCGTCTGTACTTTTGAGACACCTCAACCCGGCGTCTGTATCCCCACACAAGAAAAACCGCAATAACCAGACCCAACAGACTGACCAGCTTCAGATAAATCCCCAGATCAAGGTTTTGATTCAGCTCCTGCCCAATGGACAGATCCGTGAGGATGGAAAACACAACCAGCAAAAAAAGCAAAGAAATCAGAATGATCTTAACTAACAAACGCACCATGACCTCCTATTGATTGCATCGTGGGCACCCGGCCGGGGTACGTCTGAAATTTTGAAATTCCCCATAAATTAAAGATGAACCGGATGCAGGCTTGCTGCGATGGCATCAACTGTAAATCTGATTTTTACCCATACCGGATGGCATCCACCGGGTCCATCCGGGCCGCCTGCTTGGCCGGGTAAAGGGATGCAAAGAGACAGATGAGAACAGTTCCGAAAACAATGGCGCATAGATCCCCAAGTTCGATCTCAACCGGCAGGGTTGTTAAAAAGTAGACATCTCCCGGGAGCTCAATAAAATGATATTGCGCCAAAAGCATACACAGAAACAAGCCTGCGGCCATGCCAAGGCAGATACCGATGGTCCCGATGACCAGACCTTTCCCCAGAAAAATTTTTCTCAAGCTGGGCTGTGTGGCGCCCATCACTTTAAGAATGGCGATATCCTTTGTTTTTTCACGCACCATCATGATCAGCGAACTGGAAACGTTAAAAGCGGCCACCACGATGATCAAAGTTAAAATGACATACATCATGATTTTCTGAAACGCCAACATCGAAAACAGATTGCGATGCATCTGCTTCCAGTGGTTGGCCCAGAATTGCCCTCCCAGGGTCGCTATGATTTTTTCAGTGACCGCTTCCACCTGATTGGGGTTGCCGACCCTGACCTCCAGACCTGTGGCCATATCTCCCACGCCGATCATGGACTGAAGATGTTGCATGCGGATAAACCCCATGCTTCCGTCATATTGATGCATCCCGGTGTCAAATACCCCCACCACTTTGATGCGATGCATTCGAGGCAGTTGGCGAACATTGGTTTGACGCCCCCCCACAACCATCAGCATGGCCCCGTCACCGACGGATAGCTTCAGTTTATCGGCCAGCACCACCCCCAAAACCACAGGGATTTCCAAGGAGGGCAGATCTGTTTCCAACATCTGCCCAAGCATTAAACCGCCACGCGTTCTCACCTGGACCACACTGTGGCGAGGGTCAATACCACGCAGGACAATGCCTGACACACCGCCGGTCGCTCTGAGCATCCCCTGGCCATATACAAACGGCGCCGCCTTTTCAACTCCGCTTATCTTTTCAATTTTGTCTGCTGCCTGGTCGTAGTTCTCAATCCATCCATTATAGCGCATAACCATCAAGTGGGCTTCGAGACCCAGAATTCGATTTTTAAGCTCGGATTGAACCCCGCTCATCACTGCGATGACCACCACCAGCACCATAACACCGAGGGCGACACCAAACGCCGCCAATACTGTAATAAGGGAAACGAACTTTCTCTGGTGCTTAACCTTGAGATAACGCCGCATCATAAAAGATTCAAAAGACATGATCCGCAACTTTCCTAACTGGACTGTTTAAGGATGCTCATAACGCTGTTAAATCCCTTCGTCATCCTTTTTATGCAACGTTAAGGATTATTTACGCACCCTTGCCGGGTAAGGGCCCGGGGTCGAGCCGGGAATTTCAAAGGCGCCGGCCGACACTTTAAAAAAATCGGGTTGCCCCACATCCCCTGCAACGGCATACGCATACCCGCAATGACGAAGTTCATCAAGTGCGGCCAGAACCAACCCACGGCCGATCCCCTTGCGCCTGAATTTTTCTGAAACCCCGACAGGACCGATATAATTCTGAAAAGTGGTGTTGAGGCAGCAAAAACCGCAGATTGATTGGGCATCAATTGCAATGTAGCAGCCCACAGGGGTGTGTCCGAAGGCCGTTGAACATTCATCCGCCCAACCGGTATTGAATTTTTCCCGGACCCATTGAACAACCCGGCTGCGTTCATAGGCCATGGCCCTGCGTACAACGACCCCCTGGCCGGCAAGGCCGGACTCCGGCGAGGGCAGCCTGTAAAGTTTGATCAACATATCCATTGCAATACCCTTGTTTATAATTTGACACCTTGCGGCATGAACCTCATTGGATGGGTTCCGGCATCATCGGGCACTGAAATAACACCAACAACAGGCCCCTTTCAACATAAAACGAAGAGAGGCTGAAAACACGTCTAACCAAACTCTGCCGAATCGGCCCCCACGCTTCATCCGGCAACACCTGTTCAGGTATCAGGCCCCTGTAATGTCACGATTCATCTTGCCTGACAGATAACCTTCGAGATCCAAACCGACAAAGTGATATCCCAGCCCCTTGAGCGACTGAACGATCCGCACCCGCACCTGAGATTTGGCCAGGGTTTCAATCTCCTCCGGCGCCACCTCGATGCAGGCCAGGTTGCCATGATGCCGGACCCGGCAATGCGCCACACCCAATTGACGCAACATTTGCTCGGCACGATCGATTTTTGCCAACAGCCCCCTATCTATGATGGTCCCATATGGGATACGGGTCGCCAGACAGGCCATGGCCGGCCGGTTCCAGTTGGGCAGGCCCGACAACTGAGCCAGTTTCCGGATATCCGGCTTTGAAAGACCGGCTTGGGCCAGGGGAGCGAGAACCCCCAGTTCATCGGCCGCCCTGATCCCCGGTCGATAATCTGACAAATCTTCCACATTGACCCCATGGATCAGTGTTTTGAAACCTTCCCGGCGAGCGCGGGAAATCATAAGTCTGAAAAGCCGCCGTTTGCAATGGTAGCAACGTTCGGATGTGTTCATGACAAAATCGGGATCATCCAATTCGTCGGTCTCTATGATGAGATGCCGCGCCCCGATTTTACGCGCCAGGGCAGTGGCCGTTTCCAGTTCACCATATGGCTGGATCGCAGATGCGGCCGTGATGGCAATCACCTTGCCACCAAGCGATTGAAGGGCCAAAAACAGCAACAGTGAGCTGTCGACCCCCCCCGAAAGTGCCACTGCAACAGAGGGCAGCTTCTGAAGATTGTTCAACAATCGTTTTAATGTAATCTCAAGATTCCGGTCGTTCAATGGCATCGCAGATATCCTTTGCCGTGCTCTTTAGGTTGCATTCAATGCAAACGGCGCCTGGCCCCGCCGGTTTGCGCTCAATGGGCTGTCAAGGCTTTACCCGCTTGATTCCATGGGAAAAAAAGGTTTACAAAAATAATCCAATCCTCTATATAAACGTCTTTGTAGGTTTACCACTATAAGACAAACCGTGCGCAGTTTCAAAGGGGATAATGAGAAGGGGATATTCAGATGGGCAAAAAAAGCTTGATTAAATCTACGGCCAAGAAGAAATCCGAAGCGAAGAAAGAAGAAAAGACCACTCAAAAAGCGGCAGCTAAAAAAACAACAAAAGCCCCCGCTAAAGCCGCAAAAAAAACCACCGCACCGAAGGCCAAAACAACCGCTGCTTCAAAAACCGCCAGTCCGGCCACCCAAACGAAAAAATCCAAATCCGCGTCTAAAAAGCTCTCCAGGCAAGAGCTCCTTTTTTTGAAATTCGAAACACCGCAACCGGCCGCAAAAAAGTTGGCCGCACCAAAACCGGCGGCCGCTCAACCGACGGCGCCGCCCCTGATCACAAGCACCGATCCCAAGGAAGTGGAACGGCTGCGCACGTTGATTGCCAAAAAATTCAGCCTGGCCGATATCAAGGCATCTGCCAGAGCACCGGAACCCAGGGCCGAGCCGGAGACAGAACCCGTCAAGGCTACTGCGTCGGAATCCGGACAGCCTGCGGGTCAAGATCCGACCCCAAAACCGGCAGTGATCAAAAACGGAGAACAGACCGCAAAGCCCGTCAACGGCAACGCACCGGAACCCCGCGCGCCCAAACCCGCGGAAGAGGCCGCCCACATCACCTTTGAACCCGCCGTTGAAGAAAAAAAACCCCAGGAGGGTGATCCGGTGAGCCGATCCATCAAGCTGGCTGCGGCTGCGGCTGC
>JBFFHG010000072.1:0-9199 GCA_041557055.1 Desulfosarcinaceae bacterium | reverse complement strand
GACCGGCTGATCCGCATTGCCCCCCCCTGGGCGAAGAGACCTTTGCGGTTCTGTCCTTTCACCCTCCGAGGCAGAGGGGCCGCGCGGTTCAGCACCCCCCGGGAGGGGGTGACCATCAGGACAGGCGGAGGTCATGGACCGCTATACATCCTACTATCTTGGCAGTGTTTTGCGGCTGGAAGACGAATTCAACCTTGAAGTGGACACCCTGACCAACCAACTGCACCACCACCTGAAGGCCGTGCTTACCGGCCGCAGGCCGCCGCCGGCGCCCGCACCACCGTGCCGATCTATGAAAAAATGAGCGACTTTGCCGCATCCAAACTCAAGGACCTGGAACCAGACTTGGTTCGCCAGGTCATAACGCCCGAATACAGCGAAACCTATGCCCGGGCGATGAAACATTTTAAGGCTGATGGGTATGATATTAAAAAGTTCAAAAACAACTATTTCGACGCCCCCCGCGATCAAAAACGGTAAAATAGTCGTTCTTGACGCCAAACCATTGGAGCAAAAAGAGCATGATACCCAAATTTGAATTGATCGACCCTGACAATCCGAACAGATTCAGTTACATATGGATGTGATTAATCTGGAAATCCCCTTCCGCCCTGTTGACACCAAAGGAAATCTGCATTAAGTAACATTGTCCATTCTAGGGGCAGCCTGAACTGCCATCATCGGTTTACCTTGATTGGCAATAGTCGATTAACTTGGTAACCTAATCAAAGCATACCCATTTCCCCACGATGATGTGCAGAGTCGTTGCAACCCCTGGAAGATGCGGGGAAAATGGATATACCGATTAAACAAATCTGGGAGCGTGCTTATGATTCATGCTGAAAATCTCACAAAATATTATGATGACTTCTGCGCTGTGGACGGGATCAACCTCGATATTGAAAAGGGGGCGATCATCGGTCTGCTGGGTCCTAACGGCGCAGGCAAAACCACCACCTTGCGCATGCTGACCGGCTATTTCTCGCCAACGGCCGGCGACATCCGGGTCAAGGATGTGTCGGTCCACGAGAATCCGCTGGCCGTAAAAAATCTCATCGGCTATCTTCCCGAATCGGCGCCTCTGTACAAAGGCATGCTGGTCTATGACTACCTTGACCACGTTGCAAAAATCCGGGGGCTGCGGGGCGCTGCCAAGACCGGGCGGCTCAAACAACTGGCCGACATGTGCGCGCTGCACGATATCATGCATAAAACCATCGAAACCCTCAGCAAGGGCCTCAAACAACGCGTCGGCTTGGCCCATGCCATGATGAGCGACCCGGAGATTCTGGTGCTGGATGAACCCACCTCGGGCCTGGACCCCAACCAAATTGTGGAAATACGTGAAATCATACGAAAAATAGGCGAGGAAAAAACCGTCATCCTCTCCACCCACATCCTCAGCGAAGCGGAAGCCACCTGCGACCGTATCGTCATCATCAATAAGGGGAAAATCATTGCCGACGGAAGCACCCAGGATATCAAGACCCGGAACGGCCAGGCCGGCCAGATTCAGGTGACCTTGCTGCAAGCCGATTTCGAAGCGGTTCGATCCCGGCTGGCATCGGTTGAAGGGGTCAAAGAGGTGCATCAGGCTTCCGTTGAAACCCCGGGCCAGCTCATGGTCGATGTCATTTGCCGCGACCAAAGCGATCCCCGGGCCGATCTGTATGCGGCCATCAAGGCCACCGATTGGGTTCTGATCGGTTTTCACCAGGAGAGCAAAACCCTTGAAACCATTTTCCGGGAGTTGACCAGGGAGAATTAATATGCGCCAAGCAGTGCTCATTTTTAATAAAGAGTTTAAAGACTATTTCATCTCACCCATCGCCTATATCGTCATCGCCATCTTCCTGCTGGTGACGGGCTGGCTGTTTTTCTCAACTTTTTTCGTCTACGACCAGGCGGACTTGAGGCGCTTTTTCGATTTGTTGCCGTTTCTGTTCGCCCTGGTGGTGCCGATCATCACCATGCGGCTCTTTTCCGAAGAACTCAACGTGGGCTCTTATGAAATCCTGCTCACCCTGCCGGTCACCTTCGGAGACATCATCATGGGCAAATTCATGGCGGGGGTAGCCTTTGTGGCCGCCATTCTGCTGCCCACCCTCTCCTACCCCATCTTCATCAGCTTTGTGGGCGAACTGGACTGGGGCGTGGTGGCAGGGTCCTACATCGGCTCCCTCCTTCTGGGCGCGGCCTATGCCGCCATCGGGCTGTTCACTTCGTCACTGACGCGCAACCAGATCATTGCCTGCATCGTGGGCATGGTGATCTGCGCAATGCTGGCCATCATCGACAAAATGCTCTTCTTCTTTCCACAGCCGATCCTGGACCTGGTGGCCTACTTCAGCGCCGCCATCCACTTTGAAAATGTCGCCAAAGGCATCGTCGATACCCGGGACATACTCTATTTCCTGAGTATCGTGTTCATCGGCTTGTATGCCACCCATCTGACCATGCAGGAAAAAAAGTAGGGGAAAATGCCAATGAAAACAACCGAACGGTATAGCAAATACATCAAGTTGCTGTTGTATATAGCGGTCATCGTACTGATCAACATTGCGGGCCAGACCCTGAAATTCAGGGCTGACCTGACCAAAAACAAAATCTATTCCCTGTCTGGTGTCAGCCGGAACGTGGTTGCGACCCTCTCCGAGCCCCTGACCGTCAAGGTTTTCTTTACCAGGGAGTTGCCGGCGCCACACAACGCCACGGAGCAGTACCTGCGCGACATGCTCAAAGAGTATGCCCTGCACGGAAACAAATATTTCAATTACCGCTTTTACAACGTGAGCCCGGAAACCGAAGGCATCAGCGACAACGCCACCGACGACAACCGGCGGGCGGCGAGAGATTACGGTATCCATCCGGTTCAGATCCAGATGGTTGAACAGGACGAAATCAAGTTCAAACAGGCCTTCATGGGGTTGGTGCTGATCCACGGCGATATCGTCGAACGCATCCCCACCATCGCCTCCACCGACGGGTTGGAGTACAAATTGACCACCGCCATTCAAAACCTGAACAACAAAGTCAGCGCCCTGCTCAATCTGGAGGGCAAGATTGAAGTCGACCTGGTCCTCTCCTCTTCCATCAACCAGGTGGCGCCCGGTATGGGCATCGCCGAGGAGTTGAAGAATTACCCCGAACAAATCAAAAAAGCGGTTGAGGCGTTGAACACCAAAACCTATAACAAGCTGGTTTTCAAGCACATCGATCCCACCACGGATACTGAGGCGGCAAAGGCGCTGGCGCAGTCGGATATCACCATTCCTGGCTGGCGGGTCAACGCGGAAGCCGATGCGCCACAGATCAACGGACTTATCGGCCTGTTGATCCGAAACAAAAAGAATGTTCGTGTCATACCCCTGCTGCAAATGATGGAGTTGCCCATCTTCGGCCCCCAATACCAACTGGCCAAAATCGAGGCTGTAAAAGAGCAGATCAACGCCAACCTGGAGCGTCTGGTCAACATCAATGCGGATTTGGGATATCTGGACGGTTTCGGCGCCCTCAAAACCGGTGGCTTGGGGCCCATGGCGCCCCGGGATCAAAATACCCTGGAGGTTTTCAAACGGTTGATCGACAAGACCTATGCCCTCAAACCGGTAAGCCTGGAACAGGGCCCTGTTTCCAGCGGTCTCAAATGCCTGGTGATCGCCCGTCCCACGGAGAAGTTCTCCGATTATGATCTCTATCAGATCGACCAGGCCTTGATGCACGGCACCAACCTGGCCATTTTCACCGACGCCTTTAAGGAGGTCCGGCCTCCCGGACAGCAGCCCTTCATGACCGGCCAGATGCCCGTTTACATGCCCATGGATACCGGCCTGGAAAAATTGCTGGCCCATTACGGGGTGCGCATCAAGAGTTCCATTGTTCTGGACGAAAACTGCTATCGCCAGCGCCGCGCCCCGCAACAGGGCGGGGGCGAGCAACCCATTTACTTTGCCCCTATTGTTCAAAACGAACATATCAATAAAGAGCTGGACTATATTCGCAATATCAAAGGGCTGATCGCCCTGAAGATTTCACCCCTGGAACTGGACCCCAAACGCATCGAGGAACAAAAAGCAACCGCCCACGAGATCCTTGCATCGTCCGCCAAGTCCTGGGAAATGCGCGACCGCATCAACTTCAATCCCATGTTTATGCAGCCGCCGGCCTCGGACAAAGAGATGGCCAGCCTGCCCCTGGCCTATCTGATTGAAGGTTCGTTCACCAGCTATTTCAAAGGCAAACCCATGCCGGAAAAACCGGTGGATAAAACAGAGGCGGGGGAGAATCCGCCGGGGGAAACGGAAACAACCGAACCGCAACCGCAAAAGAGCGACCGGCCCCAGATCGTCGAAAATGACGCCTTCCGGGAAGAGAGCCCGCCGGCAAAAATTTTCGTGACGGCATCATCCGAATTCATCAAAGATCAACTGCTGGATGAGGAGGGCAAAAACACCAATTCCATGTTTGTTCTCAATGTGATCGATGCCCTCAACGGCCGGGAATCCCTGGCCGCCATGCGCAGCAAGGTTCAGCAATTCAATCCGCTTGCGGAAGCCGCCCCGGCCTCCAAAACGATGATCAAGGCCGCCAATATCGCAGGCCTCCCGATTGTGGTCATCGCACTGGGTTTTGTGGTCTGGCTGCGCCGCAGTGCGCGGCGTAAACGGATTCATTTCATGTTTCAAAGGTAAATAAAAAATATTAGAGGGTCCTATGAAATTCAAAAAAGAGTATCTAATTCTCCTGCTGATTATCGCAGCCCTTTCGGTTTACCTGGCCACGCGTTCCAAGGATCAAACCCATTTCGTGCTGCCCCAACCGGCCAAGGTGGAGAGTCAAAAAATCAACCGTCTGGTGCTTACCAAAGACGGCAACGCCATAGAACTGACCAAAAAAGACGACCGGTGGTATATCGAACCCAAGGCCTATGCGGCCGACGGCATCAAAGTCAAAAACATGGTCAAGGCCGCCGTTGATCTGACCATCACCGACCTGATATCGGAATCGGGCAATTACGGCCGCTACGACCTTGGCAATGAAAAGAAAATCAATGTCAAGGTCTTTGCGGACAAGGAACTGGTGCGCGATTTTGATATCGGAAAAGCGGCATCCACCTACCAGCACACCTTTGCCCGACTGGCCGACGACCCGAACGTCTATCAAGCCCGGGGCAGTTTGAGTGAGACCTTTGATCACGCCGCAGATGATCTGCGCGACCTTGCCGTGCTCTCCTTTGAAAAGGATGACATTACAGCGTTGACCGTTGCAAAGGGCTCCCAATCCCTGGTCCTGGACAAAAAAGAGGCGCCTCCGCAGGAAAAGGCTCAAACCGCCGATGGCGATAAAAAAGAGGCGCAAAAGGAGGCAAGCGCTCCGGCCAAGCCCCAACCCCAATGGCAGGCACCTGACAACAAGGCAGTTGACAAGCCCGCTGTTGAGCGGCTGTTGAACGATTTTTCCAATTTCAAATGCAGCGGCTATTTGGAAGACAACGCTGCCGGGAATCTCAAAGACCCAATTTGGACGTTGACCTTTAAAAGCGATAAGGGGGCCCAGACCGTCTCTGTTTTCGAAAAACAGGGGCCGGAGGCCACGGAGTATCCGGCGCGCTCCTCGGCCACTGCCTACGCTTTCACGATCGCCAAAAACAAAGTGGAGACCATGGAAAAGCAGATCGACAAGTTGCTTCACATCGAGACCGAACCCAAAGCCGGGCAATAGAATTATCAAGGCCCGCGCAAAAACAGATTCACTTTGATGCATCCAACCCGGCAAAAAACCGTGCGCATCACTTCTGCGCACGGTTTTATTTTTTTGTCCATCGCCCCCACTTCGAGGCAAAAATTCCCCAGAGTTAACCCGCCCTGCCAGGCAGGTTTATCTCTTTGAATTATAGCTGCTTACCACCTCAAGAGCCTGGCACAATGCTTGCATTTTTGTTTAAATTTAAGGGGCTGAGCAAACACCCTGTTGCAGATATGGAAACTTGTCAGGTGGCGGTGGAACTGTTTCAGAAATTTCAGGCCTGCGACAACCACCCGAAAAGAAATCGAATTGTACCGGGATGACCATGGAACCACATTTTCCCCCCGCATGCCCCAAAGGCCGATGGGCTCGGTTGCGCACGGCAACCGGCGTGACCCTGGTTTGCATCTTTGCTGTTTTTTCCAAGGCCGGAACGCCCTTGGCCGACAATTCCTTGACGTATCTCAAAAGCCTGGGGATCGAGGACCTGTTGGAAGCCGAGGTGACATCGGTCTCCAAAAAATCCGAAAGGCTGGCCGATACGGCAGCGGCTGCATTTGTGATCACTGCCGATGATATCCGCCGGTCAGGGGCCCGCACCATTGCCGAAGCCCTGCGCATGGCACCCGGAATTCAGGTCTCCCGGGTCGATGCCAGCAAATGGACGGTGACCTCAAGGGGATTCAATGATACCTTCAGCAACAAACTTTTGGTCCTGATGGATGGCCGCAGCATCTATACGCCCTTGTTTTCGGGGGTCTTCTGGGACGTGCAGGACACCCTTATGGAAGATATCGACCGTATCGAGGTGATCCGCGGACCCGGCGCCACCATGTGGGGGGCCAACGCCGTCAACGGGGTGATCAACATTATTACAAAATCGGCCCAGGAGACCCAGGGCGCCCTGGTTACAACGGGCGCCGGTTCCCATGCGTATGCCGCCGCTGTGCGCTACGGCCAGCAAATGGGCGCTGACGGCGCCTGGCGTTTTTACGCCAAAAGCTACAATCGCAGCAACTTCGATGCCGCAGAGGGAGACAAGGGTGACGATAAATGGGAAGCCTTACGCGGCGGGTTTCGAATGGATCTGGATATCAGCGCTCAAGATGCCATTACCCTCCAGGGCGATATGTATAAAGACAACAAAAGTCAGGTGTTTGATTTGCCTGAGACGCTGGCCGTTCCGTATAGGGGCCCCCGGCCCTATCCGTCCGATGTTTTTGGCGCCGACCTGCTGGCCCGCTGGCGCCGCGCTTATGGCGACAGCACCGATATTACGGTTCAAATCTACTATGACAGGACCGAACGCAGCGAATATGTCCTGGAGGAGATCCGCGATACCATCGATTTTGATTTTCAACATCGATTTCAACTTACCGCCCGTCAGGAGGTGGTTTGGGGACTGGGCTATCGCCATACCCAGGACGATACCCAGGCCGGCCACGGCGTTTCAATGACCCCCGCCGATCGCGCGGATCAGTTGTTCAGCGCATTTTTGCAGGACGAAATCACTCTGCAAAAGGACAAGTGGTGGCTGACGCTGGGTTCCAAGTTCGAACACAACGATTACTCAGGTTACGAGATGCAGCCCAGCATGCGTCTGCGCTGGAAGCCCGGGCCGCAACAG
This sequence comes from Desulfosarcinaceae bacterium, assembly GCA_041557055.1. Lineage (GTDB taxonomy): Bacteria > Desulfobacterota > Desulfobacteria > Desulfobacterales > Desulfosarcinaceae > JARRKU01. Next base: position 1,827 of record JBFFHG010000072.1, on the reverse strand, counting down.
ACCGCATGGGCGACCGTCTCCAGGGCGGTGCGGACCCCATCCAGGGGTGAACACGACTTTCGCTCCGATCAGAGCGTGCAGACCTTCACGTTGCCCGTTCCGCCCTATACCACCATAACTTATTTGGAGTCCTATTTTGGTAACGCAGATTTTAAAGCCGAAGAGTTGCAGGCCTATGAACTGGGCTACCGCTGGCAGCCCCATTTGCGTTTCTCACTTGACATTGCAGCTTTTTACAATAAATACGACAATTTGAGAACAATTGAGCCCACACCCGGGGCCGCTTTTTGGGAAACCGATCCCGGACCGCCCCATATGGTGGTTCCGGCCTATATCGCCAATAAAATGGAGGGTGAAACCTATGGCCTGGAACTGGTCACCATCTGGCAGCCGCTGCCCTTTTGGAAATTGACGGCCGGATATAGCTGGCTCCAAATGCTCTTGCGCACGGACGCGGACGCTTCTGACACCGGGGCTGAAAAGGAGGCCGGTTATTCGCCGGCAAGCCAGATTCAATTGCGTTCCTCTCTGGATCTGCCCCAAGCCTGGTCTCTGGATATGGAGCTATATTATATGAATGAACTCAGCGGCATGGATATCCCGGCCCATACCCGGCTGGATCTGCGTCTGGGGTGGCAGCCCGGGGCGGACTGGGAATTGAGCCTCGGTGTTGAAAACCTGTTGGACGACCGCCACCTTGAATTCGGCGAACGTAACAATATCATTCCGTCACAAATCCCCCGTCAGATTTACGGGCGGATTACCTGGCGGTATTAGTGTCATCTGCTGCGACTGCGCCATTCTCACTGAAGGTAAAGAGACTCAACTCACCAGGTTATAACTTCGAATGCAGCTTTTCACGTTAACAATCACCCAACCCCGCCCGCCCCACCGGTCCCGTATTTTACCGCGTATTGCGGTCTCTGTTCTCATTCTGATACACATGGCGGCTGTTTGGGCGCCGGTGAGGGCCGAGGTCTTCGACCAATACCAGGTCAAGGCTGTTTTTCTCTATAACCTGACGAATTTCATTACCTGGCCGATCAATCCGGATCTTTCGCACAAGGCCCCATTTACCATCGGCGTTCTGGGCCACGACAGCCTGGGCGCCTATCTGGACCAGGCTGTGACCGGCGAAACCGTCAAGGGACGCCAAATCCGAATTTTGCGCCCGGCATCGCTGGATCAGCTTCAGACCCAATCATGCCAACTGCTCTTTGTCAGCGCCGACCAGATGCATCTGTGGCCTCAGATCAGAGAAATAACGCGTGCCAACCAAATCGTAACGGTGGGGGATGTGGTGGGTTTCGGCTCTCGCGGCGGGATGATTACACTGCTGACCGCAGGACGAAAGATTCGCATCGAAATAAATATGGAAGAGATGCGTGGCAATGGATTTAAAGTCAGCGCCAAACTGCTCAAGCTGGCACGTATCGTAACCGGCGGAAAGGAATTGTGATGGACCGGTTCAAAAATATGCCCATTCGTCAAAAACTGACGGCCACTGTTCTGCTGACCTGCAGCATCCTGATGGCGATCAGCGCTCTGTTTTTTATCGCCGACAAATTTCTTGAGTTCCGCCGCAGCATGGTGGCCAATATGACCACCCTGGCCGAAGTCATCGGTATGAACAGCACCGCCGCTTTGATTTTTCAGGACGCCCATACCGCTGAAGAGATTTTGTCAGCGTTAAGCGCCGAACCGGATGTGGTGGCGGCCACTATTTTCAAGCCCGACGGCACGATCTTCGCCACCTTTCCACCCCAGCCGTCCCAAACCGCCGACACAACGGGTATGGCCGGCGACAAAGATATTATCAGCATGGAG
>JBFFHG010000071.1:0-9204 GCA_041557055.1 Desulfosarcinaceae bacterium | reverse complement strand
CCATGGGAGCATCCGGTGGATCTGCGCCGCCATGTGATGGTGCCCCCCGATCATTTTGTGCTGCTGCGCGCCGGACACCCTTTTAAGGTCCGGATTACGGCGCAGGATCAGGTACTGGCGGACGAAACCAGTCTGAACGACGACCAGGGCCGTGCCTTTGTGCTGCTGCGCCCTTTACCTGCGGGCGACACCCATTGCCAGCGCGAAGTGCACCTGCGGATTTACACCCCCGAAAAAACCGAACACGCCCAGGGCAGCATGCTCTATCTGTGCCATGGCCCCCGGGTAAGGGTTAAAACCGTTTTTTCACGCGACGACTGCTGCCGGATTCCCCTGTTGACCCTGGGGACCAACGGACGCGGCGCCATGATGCGGGTTCGCGGTGATTGGCGCCAACTGGCCAGCCGCTACGACGCCTTGCTGGCGGCCAATCTCAACCCGGAGTTTCCCGAAGACCGACAGGTTCTGCTGGCCCGCTGCCGGGGCTGGATCGTCTACCAGGGCTATTCCCATGAAATCAACCTGGACGGCCTGCAGCGCTTTGCATTCGATTATCAGGCCGGCGGCAGATGGATTTACGAAATCCCCACCGGCCAGGGCGAGCACATCGGATTGCAAATCACCATCGCCATGCCGGAGGAACCGGCCAACACCGTAACCCTTCATTTCAAACGCCTGAAAAAACGACCCGGCCGGGAGGAGATGGATGATGACACCGCTGTCACACTGATCATCCGACCGGACATCGAGGACCGCAATTTTCACCATACAACCAAGGCCTTCACCGGTCCGGAGCGTCATTGGCCGGTCTCTGTGGCGTCCGTTCCGGACGGATTTGACTTCAGCCCGACGGCCGGCCACCGGTTGACGGCCCGTGTCGACCCGGGGCGCTTTGTCCCCGAGCCTGAATGGTACTACATGGTCCACCGGGATCAGGAGGCCGAACGGGGACTGGACCCGGATTCGGATCTGTTCAGTCCGGGCTATTTCTCAAGCCCCCTGCCGGGCGACCGGGAAGTCACCCTTACGGCCCGGGCCGTGACCGGCGAATCTTGCGAACCGGCAAAACGGATATCCCCGCCCGCCGGTGGGTTTGGCAGCGGTGACGGATTGCCCCTGGCCCAGGCCCTCATCGCGGCGCTGGATCAATTCGTGGTCCGGCGGGGACCCTTTCAAACGGTGATAGCCGGATTCCCCTGGTTCCTGGACTGGGGCCGGGACACCCTGATCGTGGCCCGCGGCCTGGTGGCGGCCGGCAAATGGGATACGGCAAAAGCCATCCTGATGCAATTCGCCCGTTTCGAGGAGCGCGGCACCCTGCCCAACATGATTCGGGGAGACGACGCCGGCAACCGCGACACCTCCGATGCACCCTTATGGTTCTTTACGGTATGCGCCGATCTGGCCGCCGCCACGGGCCGCCACGACTTTCTGGACAGCGACTGCAACGGCCGCCCCCTGAAACAGGTCTTGACGGACATGGCCACGGCCCTGATATCCGGGACCCCCAACGGGGTGACCATGGACCCTGAAACCGGACTGATTTTCAGCCCCTCCCACTTCACCTGGATGGACACCAACTATCCGGCAGGCACCCCCCGGCAGGGCTATCCCGTTGAGATCCAGGCCCTGTGGTTTGCCGCCCTGAAATTCCTGACAGAAATAGACAGCGCCAATGAAAAGAGATGGCGGGCCCTGGCCGGTCAGGTCAGCGCCAATATTCAAAAGCTGTTCTGGGTGCCCGCTCTGGGCTTTCTGGTGGATTGCCGCCATGGCCGCCCCGGACAAAGCGCGGCTGAGGCCTTACCGGACGATGCCCTGCGGCCCAATCAGTTGCTGGCCGTTACTCTGGGAGCGATTTCGGACAATACCATCGGCCGGCAGATCCTGAAGGCGTGTCAAACCCTGGTGGTGCCCGGGGCCGTTCGCAGTCTGGCCGACCGCCCGGTTCAAACCCCCATAGAAGTGCGTCACGAAGGCCGGCTGCTCAATGACCCCCGGGCCCCTTACTGGGGTTGTTACACAGGTGACGAAGATACCCGCCGAAAACCGGCCTACCACAACGGCACGGCCTGGACCTGGCCCTTTCCCGCCTTTTGCGAGGGGTGGGCCATGGTCTACGGAAAAACCGCTATCCCCACGGCCCTGGCCTGGCTCTCCGGCAGCATTGAGCTGATCAACGGCCATTGCGTGGGACAGGTGCCCGAAATCGTGGATGGCGACGCCCCCCACACCCAACGCGGCTGTGATGCCCAAGCCTGGGGGGTAAGCGAATTGCTGAGGGTATGGATCAAACTGGCCGGTCACGGCAACCCGACCCCGGGTAATTAGTCGTGCCCCGCAATGGGCATCAAAAAACATTTTGATTGCCAAACCGCTGAAATGGTCTACAATTGGAGCATGGCTGAAAAGAGCACAGGCTAATGCAAAATTAAGCTGATCTTCCAGCTCATCTTACGCTAAACAAGAGTTGCCCATATTGCGAGTTGCGTCTTTCTGTGCGCATTGACACATTTTAAACCGATTGGGTCCGCCCTGTCTATTTTTTTGCACTTTTGAGCGGGGCCGCCGGTAACCAGCATTTGAAAGGAGCGTACCATGGCAGTCAAAAAACAGTATTATAAAACCAAACCGTACTGTAAAGTAACCTTCCACTTGAGCAAAAAATCAGCCGGAGGCGCCCGTAAAGTCTCCGTTGCAGGAAATTTCAATGAGTGGAAGGAAGATCGCACCCCCATGAAAGCCCTTAAAAACGGAGATTTCACCACCGCCGTGCTGTTGCCCAAAGGGCAGGAATACCAGTACCGATTCGTTCTGGACGATCGGGTATGGGTCACTGACCACAGCGCCGATAAAGAGGTCTATTGCCAGTTCGCCAGCGCCCATAATGCCGTGGTGGTTGTTTAGAAGAATAAAGCCAAAATGCAAATTGCCAGACAATCCCCGGTCGTTATAATAGATTCACAGCACCATACGATCTTTCGATTCCGGATATTTTTTGTGAGGATGGGTTGATGAAACACATACAAGCTTTCCAGGTATTTCCCAAATTGCCTGGTCCATTAAGTTTTTTAGGGGTATTGACACGCAATATGTGGTGGGCCTGGAAATCGGACGCCATTGAGTTGTTCCGGCGCGTGGACCCGCGCCTGTGGGAAGAGTCCGGGCGCAATCCCATCGTGTTCGCCACCCGGGTGCCCCAGGAGCGTTTGCAAAAACTGGCTGACGATGACAGTTACCTGGCCCATCTGGAACGGGTCAAAATAAAATTCAAGGAACGGGTTCTGGCGCCCACCTGGGAGAGCCACTCGCTTTTCAGCGATGATGCCCGTATTTGCTATTTTTCAATGGAGTTCGGCATCCATGAAAGCCTGCCCATCTTTGCCGGCGGTTTGGGGGTGCTGGCCGGCGACCATCTCAAATCCGCCTCCCACATGGGCCTGCCGCTGACGGCCGTGGGGCTGCTTTACCGCCAGGGATATTTTCAGCAATACCTGGATCACACCGGCTGGCAGCAGGAAGCCTATCCGGAAACCAGCATCTATACCCTGCCCATGGTGCGGGTAAAAAACGACAAGCAGGGCGACTTGCGCATTACCGTCGCCGGGCCCAACGGCGATATTCAAGCCGACGTCTGGAAAATGATGATCGGCCGGGTGCCGCTGATTTTGCTGGACACCAATCTGGCGGAAAATCCGCCGGGCATCCGGGATATCACGGCCAAGCTGTACAACAGTGAACCGGGCATCCGCCTGGCCCAGGAAGTGCTGCTGGGTATCGGCGGCATGCGCGCATTAAACGCCATGGGGATCGAACCGTCGGTTTGCCACATGAACGAGGGGCACAGCGCCTTTGCCAACATCGAACGGCTGATCCAGATGATGGAGAGCCATGATCTCGACCTGCCCACCGCCATGCAGGTCGCCGCGCGCACATCGGTATTCACCACCCACACCCCGGTGGCCGCCGGCCATGATGAATTTGCGCCCGATACGGTGCAGCCCTATCTCAAGCCCCTGGCCGAAAAACTCGACCTGCCCGTGGAAGAGGTTCTTGCTTGGGGGCAGACCGAAAACAATCAACCCCATGGCCCCTTTTCCATGTTCATCCTAGGGCTGCGACTCTCCCAGTACTGTAACGGCGTGAGCCTCCTGCACGGCCAGGTGGCCCGCCGCATGTGGTCCCATGTCTGGCCCCAGCGGGACGATGAGGACACCCCGATTACCCACGTAACCAACGGCATTCATATCTCCAGTTTCGTGGCGCCGGAAATCGAATCCCTGTTTGAGCGCTACCTGGGTCCCCAATGGCATTTCGGCAGCCGCCGGCCCGAAAATGTCGAGCGTATTGATGAAATTTACGACGAAGAGTTGTGGCAGGCCCACGAAATGATCCGCACCCGGCTGGTAAGCAAAGCCCGTGACCTGCTGGTCCGGCAGTACGGCCGGCGCAATGCCCCTTTAATGGTCATGCGAGCCGCGGAAAGCGCCCTGGACCCAAAAATCCTGACCATCGGTTTTGCGCGGCGCTTTGCCACCTATAAACGCGCGGATCTTATTCTGCGGGACCCTGACCGCCTGCTGTCCATTCTCACCCACCCCGAAAGGCCGGTCCAGATCATCTTTGCCGGCAAAGCCCATCCGCAAGACAACGAGGGCAAGGAGTTGATCCGCAGAATCATTCAGTTCGCCCGCCAGGCCAACGTTCGCAACCACATCGTCTTTTTGGAAGATTACAGCATGGACATTGCCCGCTACATGGTGCAGGGCGCGGATGTCTGGCTCAATACCCCCCGGCGCCCCCTGGAGGCTTGCGGCACATCGGGGATGAAGGCGGCCATCAACGGCGTGCTCAACCTGAGCGTTCTGGACGGCTGGTGGTGTGAGGCGTACCATCCCGATCGGGGCTGGCGGATCGGCAACGGCGAAGAATACAATGATGCCGGTTATCAAGACGCGGTGGAGAGCCAGGCCCTGTACAATTTGCTCGAAGAAGATGTGATCCCCTGCTTTTACGACCGCAGCTCCGGCAACATGCCCATGGAATGGATCACTAAAATGAAGGCCATCATGAAGATGGCCATGTCTCAATTCTGCAGCCATCGAATGTTGATGGATTACCAGACGCGATTTTACCTGCCGGCCATCAAACGCCGCGCCGGGCTGCTGGCCGACAATGCCCAGAAAGCAAAAAAGTTGAGCGTGCTGCATGCCTATTTGAAAAAAGAATGGAATGAAATCCGGGTGGATCTGCCCCAAAGCGACCACGACGGCCCTTTTCAGGTGGGCGACACCTTTACGGTGAGCGCTCAAGTTCATCTGGGTTCCATTGAACCCGACATGGTGAACGTGGAGCTATACTACGGCCGCCTGCAATCATTGAACAAACTGGTGAAGGGCTTGACCCAGACCATGACGATTGCCGAGGACCAGGGCGATGGCGACTATCTCTATCGTTGCACCGTGGACTGCCGGGACTCGGGGAGGTATGGCTTCACAGTGCGGGTCGCCGCCCGGGCGGACGATTGGATCAAATATACACCGGGGTTGCTGACCTGGGCTTGATTCGTGGATTCGTTAAATCGTTAGATGATCGATTCGACGATTCGTCAAATTGTTAAATGGGGGCGTTGCGTGCGGGGATGGTTTGGCGCGTGCACGGCATAAATTCACATCATAAATTTTTATCTGGAAGATGCGGATCTGTTTGATGATCAACGAATATACGATTTGACCCTTCAGCGAATCGACGAGGCCATGGCAAAACGAAAAAATCCCAGAGTATTGATCGTCACACCGGAAGTGACCTACCTGCCGGATCGCATGGGCAATCTGGCCAACTATCTGACGGCCAAAGCCGGCGGCCTGGCCGATGTGTCGGCCGCTTTGATCAGCGCCCTGTTCCACCAGGGCGCCGACGTGCATGTGGCCCTGCCCGACTATCGCTCCATTTTCAAGGACCGGCTGGCCTCTTTTCTGCACAAAGAGCAAAGCACCTTGCGCCGGGTCATGCCCAATGACCGGGTCCATCTGGCCGAAGACCGGGCCTTTTTCTACCTCAACCGGGTCTATTCCAGCTATGGCGGCGAAAACACGCGCATTTCCCTGGCCTTCCAGAGGGAAGTGATCAACAACATCGTTCCCCGGGTGCGGCCCGATCTGATCCACTGCAACGACTGGATGACCGGTTTGATTCCGGCCATGGCCCGGGAGATGGGCGTCCCCTGCCTGTTCACCATTCACAACATCCACACGGTAAAATCAACCATGGCCCATATTGAGGATCGTGGTATCGATGCGGCCTATTTCTGGCACCATCTCTTTTTCACCAGCTATGCCGAAGAGTACGAGGCGGCCCGGGAGACCAATCCCGTGGATTTTCTGGCCAGCGGCGTATTTGCGGCCCACTTTGTCAACACCGTCAGCCAGCGGTTCCTGGATGAAATTGTACAAGGCCGCCACGATTTCGTGGCGCACCATTTGCGCCAGGAACTGACCAACAAAGTCAACGCCGGTTGCGCCACGGGTATTCTCAATGCCCCCGACCCCGGCTTCAACCCCGGCCAGGATGCCCACCTGCCCGTCTGCTACGGCCCCGACAACCACGGCCCCGCCAAGGCCGAAAACAAACGCGTGCTTCAAAAAATGCTGGGACTCACAACGGATGAAAAAGCGCCGGTTTTCTTCTGGCCGTCGCGGCTGGACCCGATCCAAAAAGGCTGCCAACTGCTCACGGAGATCTTCTACCATGTCATATCCAAATACTGGGAAGACAACCTGCAGGTGATCTTCGTGGCCAACGGCGATTACCAGCAGGTGTTTCACGACATCGTCAATCACCACCGGTTTCACCAGCGCGTGGCGGTCTGCGATTTCTCCGAGCAGATGGAACATATGGCTTACGGTGCCGCCGACTTTGTTCTGATGCCCTCGCGCTTCGAACCCTGCGGCCTGCCCCAGATGATCGGCCAGCTTTACGGCGTTCTGCCCGTGGCCATGGATACCGGCGGCCTGCACGATACGGTAACCCATCTGAATGTGGACAACGACACAGGCAGCGGGTTTCTTTTTGAAACCCACGACGCCGGCGGACTGCTGTGGGCCATGGATCAGGCCATGGCTTTTTACCGGCTGCCGGACAAGGTCAGGCAGCGCCAGATCACCCGCGTTATGCGTCAGGCAATGGCCACCTTTACCCATGACGTCAACGCCCGGCAGTATATCAAACTTTACGAAAAGATGCTGGAGCGACCTTTGATTCCCTGATTGGCCGAACCGCCGATTAGTAAATGAACCATTTCACCTTTGCCGCCATGACAAACAACCCGAGCCCATGAAATCAAACCACCTTCAAAAACAACTGCAACGCCTTTTGGCCGACGACCCCTACCTCGAACCCCATGAACAGGTTTTGATCCGTCGCCTGGAACGCATCGATCTGACCGCCCGGCAACTGACACCCAAGGGCAAAACCCTGACCGACTTTGCCGCCGGCCACGAATACTTCGGCCTGCACTTCGGCAATGGGCGCTGGGTTCTGAGAGAGTGGGCGCCCAACGCTTGTGCCATCCATCTGATCGGCGACCTGTCCAATTGGCAAGAGAGTGAAAAACTGGCCTTTGAACGCATCAACGAACAAGGTGTCTGGGAACTTGTTCTGCCGGCTGAAAGCCTGCACCACGGCGATCTTTTCCGATTGCGGATGCACTGGCTCGGCGGCAGCGGCGACCGCATCCCGGCCTGGTCCCGCCGGGTGGTGCAGGACCCGCACACGATGATCTTCAATGCGCAGGTCTGGCTTCCGGACCAACCTTATGCCTGGCGCCACTCCGACTACCGGGTGCCCGCCGACCCCCTGTTGATTTACGAAGTTCATGTGGGAATGGCCCAGGAAGAGGGCCGCGTGGGGTCCTATGCCGAGTTCACGGCCAACATTCTGCCCCGCATCAAAGCTTCCGGATACAACACCTTGCAGGTCATGGCCCTTCCGGAGCACCCCTATTACGGATCATTCGGTTATCATGTCTCCAGTTTCTTTGCGGCCGCCTCCCGGTTCGGCCCCCCCGAAGATCTCAAAGCCCTCATCGATACGGCTCACGGCATGGGCCTGACCATCCTTATGGATATCGTCCACTCCCATGCGGTCAACAATGAAGTGGAGGGCATCAGCCGGTTTGACGGCACCGATTACCAGTACTTTCACACCGGCTCCCGGGGCCGCCATGACCTTTGGGATTCACGCCTGTTTGATTACGGCAAACCTGAAGTGCTTCACTTTCTGCTCTCCAACTGCCGCTTCTGGCTGGATGAATACCAAGTGGACGGCTTCCGCTTTGACGGGGTCACCTCCATGCTTTACCGCCACCATGGAATGAACAAGGCCTTTACCAGTTATGACGACTACTTTGACGACAGCGTGGATGAAGCAGCCCTGACCTATCTGGCGCTGGCCACCCGGGTCATCCACCAGGTAAGACCCGATGCCGTGGTCATCGCCGAAGATGTCAGCGGCATGCCGGTTTTGGCCCGCCCTTGCAGTGAAGGCGGATTGGGCTTTGACTATCGCTTTGCCATGGGGGTGCCGGACCATTGGATCAAACTGACCAAAGACCAGCGGGATGAAGAGTGGTCCATGACCGGCCTGTGGTACGAACTCAACAACCATCGTCACGACGAAAAAACGATCTCCTATGCCGAATCCCACGACCAGGCCCTGGTGGGCGATCAGACGCTGATTTTCAGGCTGATCGGAAAAGAGATGTACGATTTCATGGCCGCCGATCTCCGGAATATCCGGGTGGACCGGGGCATCGCTTTGCACAAAATGATCCGGTTGATCACCCTGGCCACCGCCGGGAACGGCTATCTGACCTTCATGGGCAATGAATTCGGCCATCCCGAATGGATTGATTTTCCCCGCCAAGGCAACAACTGGTCCTATCATTACGCCCGGCGGCAGTGGCACCTGGCCGATGACGGCCAACTCAAATACCACCAACTCTGCCAATTCGACAAAGCCATGATCGCTTTGGCCAAAAGGGAAAAACTCCTGGCATCGCCGGCACCCCGCCAATTATGGGAGCACAACGACAACAAAGTGCTGATTTTCCAGCGCGGCAACCTGATCTTCGCATTTAACTTCCACCCCACCCAATCCTTTGCCGACTATCAGTTCCAAGCGCCTGCGGGACGTTACCGGATTGTG
>JBFFHG010000070.1:0-9272 GCA_041557055.1 Desulfosarcinaceae bacterium | reverse complement strand
GTCAAAGTTGGTGCCGTTCATGCTGATCCTACTGCTGGCTGTTCCCTTCGCGCCAATAGTAAAGCTCAAGACCCATTCCGGGGCTTTTGATCCTGAATCCCGGATCTCCGGGTTTGGGATCGAAGCCTGTGATATCGCCACCTCCCATGGCCATGCCGCCGGCCTGTCCATCTTTGACGATGATGACCGGTTCAGAGGGAATGCCGGGAATGGGCCCGATCTTGTGGTATCGGTCGGTGACATCCGTCACGGGATCGGAACCATCATTGTCGGGGTTTAAATTATACCCTGCGGTGGCATCGCAATAATTCAGGGAGTAGAAAAAACCGTTGCCTTCGGGATTGCATGGGTCCTGAATTGACGGCTGATAGCTGGTAAAATAGAGAATACCCGCATAGAGCGCAACCTTGGACAGGATCTTCTCACCGTCATGATTGTCCCTGTCGGCGGTGGTGCCGTCGTCAACCGCCCCGGAGTAGGTGCAGTGACTGCACGCTGTGGCGTCGCCCTGATCTTCCAATATGATATACCACCCCTTGGCATCGTTTTCCTGGCTTCCGTCTTCCAGGGCCGTCGTTCCGGCGCTGTCATACTCGGCATCATCGGTAAGATTTCTGCGCAGGGCGTCTTTGGTGATTGCGCCGGCCAAAATCGTGCCTTCATCCAGTTCGTCGCAGGACAGGTTGAGCAGATCATTTTCGGTGTAGGGCGCGGTGGTAACTGTTACCGCTGCACCGCTGTCGGTTTTTTCAGCCGTAACGGAGCTGTCGTCATAAATGGCATATAACCGGTTGCGGATCATGGCATAGGTGGGATGTTCCCTGTCGCCGGTGCCCATGTACAATGCGGCAATATCATACTGCCCGGAAAACTGCGTATGGGCAAAGCCGTAATTGCCGGGGTCGAAATAGTCGCAGGCGCCGCCCCAGGAGACCGCCGGCGCATAAAAGGTCTTGCGCCCCTGGTCGCTGGTATCCGTGCCCTGCCCGAATGTCCCGCTGCTGCTGGTGCTGCCGGGGTTGCCTGAAAAGATTTTGGCGATTTCCCAGCCGCTCTTCTTAAGGGAATAGGCACCGCTGTTTTGGGCAATTTCGAAGCGGTACGCCAGTTTATAAAGATTGGCGTAAATATCAGGGGCATAAACCGCGTTGAGAACGCTCCCTTTTTTCCCCTCGGCCAGCACGCCGCTGTTCTTGTAAATATAGGAGAAGGTGCCGGATACCAGCGAAGGGGTCGCCGGAAAGCAGAAGGTCATCGAGGTCAAGGTCTGGGCCGCGCCGGTGGTCACATTCGAAGCGCCGTAGGTGACGGAAAAGGGCAGAACCTGGTTGCCGTCCACGGTGGTCACATTGGCGGGATTCTCGATATCCACGGCAAAGATGCCGCGTCCATATTCGTTCATGTCCTGGTTGTAGAGATCATAGTCGTTATTGTTGTTGACGTCCTGTTCATTGTTGTTTTTGTCCCACTCGGCATTGTCGATATTGCCGTTTGCCGCAAAGGGCGAGCCGCTGTTGTCCGCGTCAAAGAACGGTTCCGGATATGAATCCTCCTCCGGGTCATATCCGCCGGTAAATACCACAATATCCTTAAAAAGCACCTCGCCGGTGCTGGCTGAGAGGGATACGGGGATGGCGGCAATCTGGGGCTTGGCCCATGATTGGACCATCTCGGCGTGGCTGTACTGCCATTTGACCTCCCAGTTCAAGGGATTGCTGTCGGTCACATCCAGGCACCAGTAGGCCTTGCCCCCGCGCCTGAGGCCAAAGATAAGATACTTTGGGTTTTTGTTGGAACGATAAAGCGTAACGCCGCCGTCCACTGTGTCCACCATGGGGGTTGTGGGCAGCAACTGCAGTTTGGGCAAAATCTCTTCGGGAATGAAAGCGAAGACCTCTGCGCCGTTTTCATCGTCGAACACATGCAGCATGCCGTCATTGGCCCCTACCACGATATAGCGGTCCAGAAGGGTGGTGGTATCCGCCGGATCATAATAGTCCACCACCACCGGGCTGGAGTGCACAATGCTGCCCAAGGCCCAATCCCTGTATGCCAGCGGAGCGCCGGTGGCGGCGTCCGCTTCGTTGGTATAGCCATAGACATAATTGATGATCTGGTCCCGGGTCAGGTCATCGGCCACATTCAACTGGCCGGCGGTGAGATTGTCCCGGTGCACTTTGGTCAAGGTGTTGCTGGCATAGGTATAGATGGGCCTTTCATAGTAACTGCCGGAATTGAAATCGGCGATCACCCGCTCGGTCAACACCTCGCCCACGCCATCCTCTTTCACATCCTGACTGCCGAAGCTGTCGGAATCGTTGGGATCACTGTCATCGGCCCAAAACGCCGCCGTGTTATCCAGGAACTCACCGGAACTGTTGATTGCTTCGTTGTTGGCCCCATCGTAGAGCATCCAGATTTTGGGCCGGGCCGCAGAGCCGTCTCCCAGTTTGAATTTTTTTAGATTGCCCACCCATCCCTGGCTGTCCTGGGGCAGGAAGAGCCCCAGGTAGAGGTCGTCGCCGTTTTGAATTTTGTTGGCCGCATCCACGGAGACCACCGGTGCGGTAAAGGAGATGGCTTCCGTCATCATCTGCCCCAGTGCCTTGAAGGCGGCCACCAGTTGGGTCTTGTTGTAGGCGGCGATATACTCTCCGCCCGACTCTCCGGCCGCATCTTTCAAAAGCGGCTGATCCGAACCAAAGGCGATATGGTGTGTGGTCACATTGACGTAAGAGTTGGCCGGATCGGTGACCTCTGTCTTGTCATCCCAGCTATGGGTGTAAATCCAGTGCCCCACATCGTCATAGTAGTTGGCCGGCGGATTGGTGGTATACTGATAGGGGTCCGCTGTCCAGCCGTCGCCGTCCCAGTCAATGAAGGTGACGCCGCCGATGCGGTTCCACTCATTATCATCGGAAGCGTACCCGTCGGTCAGTGAAATGATATAGTTCTTGCGGCACAGCAGGTTGTTCAAAGCATGTCTGTGGATATAATAGCCTTGCTCGAACACATCCTGGAGCGCCTCCCCTAAAGGCGTCCCGTCATATAATGGATCCACATTTTCCACATGGTTGACAATGGCCGCCCGGTTGGCGTCATCGGTCAGGTTGGGATTGAGGGCGCTGAGAATCTTGGCGCCGTCGCCGCTTCCGCCCCCTGTGTAATTATAGGTGGCAAAACCCCAGTTCATTTTGCCATGGAACTCATCAATGGCATAGAGCATGGCGTCTTTGGCGACATCCAGGCGGTTCTGCATCAAGTAGGAATCCGCATGGTAGGTGACCCGGATCTGATCGATCTGGTAACCGGTTCCGGTGACGGAGTTGTCGCTGGACAACGCGATTTTAACGGTATCGCCGGATACGATGACCGACCATCCGTCGGCCGGATCGTTGTCGTTGTCATATTTGGCTGCCTGCTCACCGGCATCATTGTAGAGGGCCACATAGTCTCTGTTAAAGACAGAGGCGTTGCCGTCCCCCTGGACATCAAAGGCGGAAAAGTGCACTTGAATCTGCGTCGCCCCCGGGTGGACAATGGCCTGCTCCGTATCGTTGACACTCAGATTGTTGGCGTAGTTGCCGCTTGAGGGATATCTCATGGAGTAGCCCAGGGCTGACCAGTCATCAGCGGAGCCCAGGGGCACCAGTTCGTATTTCCAGGCCGGATCACCCTGGTGGGCGCCGGTGGGGGACGGATTGTTGGTGGTATAGTGCAGGTTGTACATGGCCTGCATGTTGACCCAGTTGCCGGTGACAAAGAAATAGATGTTGGTGTCGCCGGACTCGGCCACATCCAGGCTTCCCGCGGTCACGCCTTCATAGCCGCTGAAATAATACCCGGGCGCATTGAGCAGGCCGCCGAAACCGTTGTCCACCTGGCTGCCGTCGTAGAGTGTGACCGGGTTGTGCAGTTTGACGTCGCGCCCCAGTGGCAGCCGGTTGCCGTCCAGCAAAACATGGCCGTCGGCATCGATGGTGACGCGCTGGGTGCCGGTGCCGTCCCAGGAGAGATTGCCGGCGGTATCGATCAGGGTGTGGGTGTCGTAAAGATTGGCCATATACCACAGATAGTCCGGGTCGGCCGGATCTCCGGTAAAGGCGACGGTCTCTCCATCGATGGTGGCGGTGGTCACGCCGATGGCCCCTCGCCAGAGAAACACCTTTCTCGTCTCCTGATGGTTGTCATGAAAATAGCTGCTGTTGTTAATGGTGTCGTAAATATAGCTGTTCCAGGGCGAGCCGGATTCATTGAGCTCAAACAGATAGTCGAACATGGCGCCATAATCCACATTGGACTCATAGACGCCGAAATCCATACTGCCTGAGTTGTCCAGGAGAATATAACAGTTCTGCTTGGTGCTGACCTGATAGATATCCGTGTCCTTGGCCATGGCCGGCCCGGCCAGGCAGGCGGCGGTGATCAAAAGAATCAGCAGGCAATAGAGTCCTTTTTGTTTTTGTATCCACAATTTGAAGAAAGACATGACGCCTCCTTTTGCGTTACATTTGTTTAACGCCGATTTTGATGCCGCCCAGTTCGATGGCCACTATTTTTGCGCCGTTGATTCTGAATTGATAGGCGGCAAAAGTGCCGGCATCATAGCCTTTGAGCCCCTTTTCACTGGCGCCCAGGTAGGTGACCAGGTAGGCGTAGTCAAAAAGATCATCGGTATTGTCCTGCCTGAGGTTCTGGCGGGGCCAGTACCTTGTGTCCGTGGTTTGATCAGAGGATGGCAAGGTCAGGAAATCGTCCGGAAAACTCCCCGTAACGATATCGTCTCCGGGGTCGTAGGTGTCGCTGTCCGGCGGCACAAGCAGTTGGTTCAAGTTGTCGGGGTCTGAAATTTCATACCATGAAAAGGCGCCGCCTCTTGCAAACCCCACATGGCTTGCTTCAATTTCAGCGCCCCCTTCGGACAGGTTGAAATCTTCTTCCCAGCGCTGCTCATTGGCGGCGATCTTGGTCTCGGTGACCGATGTCTGGACCGCCAGAATGCCCAGGGTGGTTAACACCACCAGAACCAGCAAACAAGCCACCAGTGCCGATCCTCTTTCATCGCATGCAAGAAGACCTTTGTGTCTCGATTTTAGCATGGGTGTTGTTCTCCGTTATAGATCGATGTTGTTGTATTTGACGGCCGTCGTTTCAAGATGGTTTTTCCCGAGCGGCGTATCCCAATACATGAAGAGCCTGATGGTGCACGAGGGGGTGAACACTTCCGTTCCAATGGTGACAGTGGGCCGCTCCACATTCCAAAAGAGCTGGTAGCGCCTTCCGGTCCCGTCGATGATATTGCTGTCGGCATCGACCTCAAGGCTGCTGCCCAGGACCGGAAGTTGATCCGGATCAAAGACGTGATCGGCATCGTCGGGTGTGGGGTCCCCGCCTGAAGGGGCCATGCCGGCATCCAGTTCGCCGTTTCCGGTGAGGTTGGGGTCATCAAAGGGAAGCCGTTTAAGCTCTTCAAGCACGGACAAGGCCACTGCATTGGCCCGGGTTCTGTCGAAAGCGACCCTGTTCTGGTGGACCGCCCGGTACTGCAGGTTGGCGATGCCCAGAACCCCTATGGCAAACACAACCATGGCAATGAGCACTTCCACAAGTGCGAAGCCATCTTTGCTGTTCCTGGTTTTCATGGCTATAACCCCCTGTTTCTGCATTGGATGGTGGCGGCCGAGAGTCTGCGCCTGAAACTGTCGTTAAAAGGTCCCCACACCGTGCCCGCAGCCGTGGTGTAGGTGGCGGTATCCAAAAATTTGGGGTCCTGCCGAGAGGATCTCGCCAGCATGGAGACCTGGACCGCCCTGATTCTGTTGCGATCCGCCTGCGAGGTGATGGGAGCGGCGATGGTATTGCCATCTTCATCGATATAATTGAACTCCACCCGCTCGATGTTTTCGGCGATGGCTTGAAATGCGGCGGCTCCATTGGCGTCGTTTCGGCAAAAATTTGCAACCGCTTCCGTGTCGGGAATCCCGTCCGGATCGGCATCCGTATCAACAGTCGGGTCAAAACCGAAAATGATATCCTCGTTGGCGTCCGTCACATCGCCATCCTCCTGGTTGGGATTAACGGCGTGGCCGGCAATGTCCCTGGTCATCCGGAGCTGGCCGGTTGCGGCCGTGACAATGCCGGCGCCGGCCGTCTGGGTGGGATCGCACCCGGCCTCACGGATGTCCCTTGTCATGAGCAGCATGGCCGCCCGGATATTCTGCTGCATCTCAACCACCTGATCCTGAATCACCTGGGTTTTTTGCTGGGTTGAATAGGTTGCAAAGGTTGCCGTCAGCACAAAGGTCGCAATGGCCACGGCAATCATGATCTCAACCAAGGTAAAACCCGACTGCGTCCGACAGTTCATTTTTTCATGTTTCATCATTGTCAATTCCAATGTCCGTCCACGCCGTCGGTGGAGTCGCTGCTGACCTGAAGGTCCAGTTGGCCTGACGGCGACAAATCGACCCGATACCACCTGTGGGCCTGACCGTTTCTTCTGAAAACCACGTTGCCGATGCGTCCCTGCAAGGGCAGCCCCCTGGAGGTGAAGCCGGGGGTGGTGGTGCCTGCGAACTGTGCAGCATCGATCAACATGGAAACATCGCCGATTATTGTGATGGAGGTGATGATAATTTCATCGCCGCTGCGCACCTCATCTCCGGCCAATCCGGTGCCTGTGGGGCCGCCATTGTCCAGAAACACCTGGTAACTGGTGGGCGCATTGAAAGAGACCACCACGTCGCAGTTGTTCCTGATGGCCTCCAGCTTGGCTTGCTGCATGTGTGAATAGAGGTCCCTGGCATGCTTCATGAGCCGCCGGTTGGCATTCCACTCAAGTAGCGCGGGAGACGCAATCACAGCCACAATGGCTATAATTGCAATGCCGATCATCAGCTCCACAAGGGTAAAACCCTTTTTGTGTGACAGCGGATCTGCTGATTTACCTCTTGTTGCAGAACCGGCCCTATTTTGCAGATGTAAAAGCATAGTCCTCGCCATTTAAGAATTGTTGTTGTTTCAAACCGCTGTTGGACATGGTCTCTTCATTTCTTTTTTATATAGGTACGTAATGTGTCAATTTATTTTTTATATGCTACCAAATCAAAAGCAAATGGCATGCCAGTTTTTATCACGGTTTGAAATCGGCGTGTTTTTTAATTCTTTGTTTTATTATAGATAGTTATATTGTTTCATGATTGTCGGCGGGCCATCCCAAATCTACTTGTACCCTTCAAGGGAAAGGTCATTTTTGCAAATAGAAAAGAGGATATTAAAATATTTTATACCTTCTTGGGTGGCGAATTTCCTATATTTGTAGTGTAATACATTTTCTTAGGCGCATTTTTCTGACAATTTGTGCCTGGATCTGAAATCCATGTCAAAAATCCGGCCGGCCGTCGAGAGTAAGGGAGAGATAAAAAAATTGACATTTTAAGTGCCCTGTCATAAGGAAACCGGCTAAATAGTTCGTGTGATTAATTATTGTTGATCCCACAAATCATCAGGGGGGGATTTTAGCCGACACCCCATGTCCATGTCGAACAAGAGCGCGGCCGATTCTGCCGAGTATATTTTTACAACAGGCCAGTTGATTCACGATCCGATCCTGAAGGTCCATATTGATTCGGATTTTTCAGCCGCCATTGCCGGAAGCATTTGACCTATGATGCGGTTTCTGACATTTTGTTGTGCTTGGAACCCTGGATTACAGTTAACAAGCAACCTATTATCGTTTGGAGTAGCTATATGAACCGATTACTCTGCTCTTTATTGGCAACGGCGCTGGTGATGGGGGTTGGATGGCCCGTTACGACCCTGGCCGGCGATGCCATGCCGGCGACCATCAAACTTGAGGAGATTCAGATATTGGATCTGGATACCGCCGCAAAAATTGCTGTGAGCGAGAATCCATCGCTGGCCGTGGCTCAGGCGCGGGTGGAGCAGGCGCGCGAGGCGGTCAATCAGGCCCGCGCAACCTATTGGCCGCGGCTGGACCTGACCGTTTCCGGAACCCGTGTGGAGCTTTCCGACACCGACCACCAATCCCAGTCGGCGATGTATCAGGCACTATTCGGTCCCGGGTATGCTATTGACGACCCCCAGGAAAACTACCGGGCCGGATTGACGGCCAGTTGGGTTCTTTTTGATGGGTTCGCGCGCAAATTCAACCTGGCGGCCGCTTCCTACGCTGAACAATCCAGCGCGGCCGGACGGGAAGATGCCAAGCGTTTATTGCTGCAGGCCGTCACCGGCGCTTTTTTATCCGCCCAGCTCGCTTTGGAGAACATCGCCATTGCCAAAGCCGATGAATCTTTTAATCAACGGCTGCTCACCGAGGCCAAGCTGCGCTACGAAGTGGGTACGGGGGCGTTGAGCGACGTGCTCAATTTCGAGGTTAAAGCCAACTCCGCCCAGTCCGATCTGATTGAGGCCGAAAAGAGCTACCAGACAGCTCGAATCGGTCTGGCCGCCCTGCTGGGGGTGCCCCAGGCGCGTTTGCCCGAGCACACCCAACTGACCACCCTGGAACCTGTCACCCCGGCCCGCCTTGAAGCGCCCCAGTTGGACCGATTGCTGGACGACGCTTATGCCAAGCGGCCGGATTTGGATCAGCGCGACAGGCTTGTCCAGCAGGCCGAGGCTGATGTCCAGGTCAAAAGGGCCAACTATTTTCCAACCGTTTCCCTGTCCGCTTCTTATAATGGTGAACGGACCGATGACATGGGGTTTGAGGGCGAGGATTTTGGTAACTCGGTCGGCATCAATCTCTCTTACAATATTTTTGCGGGCGGTCTGTTTCAAGCTCAGCATCAACAAGCCAAAGCACGTTTGCGCGAGGTGGAGAAGGACCGTGATGATGCAAAAATCACCGTTACCTCGCAAGTTCAGACGGATTACGAGAGAGTGCTTTCAGCTCAAAAACAGCTTTTGTTGCAGCGCACCAACGCCCAACTGGTTCAGAAAAACCGTGATTTGGTGGAGAAGGAGTATAAAGCCGGGGTGGGATCACTGGTGCGGCTCAACGAGGCCCAGCGTGACCTGACCGCCGCCCAGGTGGGGTTGGCCAAAGCCCAGGCAACCCTGTATCAGGCATGGTACGACCTGTGGAGTGTGACAGGCCGGATTCTGGCCGAATTCACATCCTGAAAAAACGGCGGGAATAAATTGATTTTACCGGGAATGGTAAAACGCCGATGGCCGGCAACCGACTGCCGGTAATCGGCGATCAGGCATGCGGTGTGCGTTTATACCGATCACTGATCACCGAT
>JBFFHG010000069.1:0-9293 GCA_041557055.1 Desulfosarcinaceae bacterium | reverse complement strand
TACCTTGATTTCCAGTTACCGGACGAGGGTGATAGGTTTGCAATAAAATTGGATACCTTGTGCAGAGCAGAAACAAATTGGATGCATATCGCGTCGGATGCCGGTTCGATTCCCAAACCGGGAATTGAATTGGCCCGGGCATCACCCCTTTGGCGGATACGGATTCTTCCCGTGGCTGTCCTTATTCTTGATCTTCCCTTCCTTGCCGTGGACGTAAAACTAGGTGCCTTGGTTCTGGCTGATCTTGCGCCTGGCATGATGTGATCCTGGTTTCTTTGACATGGTCGCTTCCTGTCTACTTGTGAAAATTACCCACGGAAATTTGGAGTATGAACATCAGCCACGAATCGGCCTTGAGGAGAATGGCCCTGAGCTGTTCATCGGTCAGCTCAGTCTCCAACTCGTGGACTCGGTTGAAAAGGTCGATCAGCTTCACCAGCGCCCGGGTATCGTGCATCAGGAAGTCGGTCAACGGATCGTTGTTCAGCTCCCGGCAGACATAAAGTACCCTGGCTCGACGCGTTGGTCTCCCTTCATGTAGCAGGTTTTTCTGATTGAATACCCCCGGAATCCATGCGGTGACGAGATCATCGGGTGCCAATCGCCTGAGCAGGTGGTTCCACAGCTCTCTGAGCGAGCTCAGAATGTGCCTTGCCCGGTCAGCTTACCATACAGTGCATCCCGAGCGCCGATGTACGGCCGAGCGAGCCCCGGATCAACTTGCTGCAGAAGAGCGATGCAACCCGATGTTTCCAGCTCAGCTCCGGCGACAAACTGAATTTCTGTTTCGGCCTTGTCATCATCCCGTTCATCCCAGGGGCGAAGGGTCTCAAGCGCGAAGCTGGTGGTGTAGATCTCACGAGTGGCCCCCGGCAAAACGAAGGCAGGCAGCCGCGTTATGTCCGAGATCTCCCGCAGCGACTCTGCCAAACTCCCATACGAGGCGGCCACATGGGCTATTGAGCTCTCCAGCCCTGAGATGACCGGCATCTCGATTTGGAAACGACCCCTTATCGCTTCGAGATCGATGCCTGCCATGAGTCGCTCCGTTGCAGCAAGTCGCAGGGATGTATCACACAGGGCCAGCTTGGCGGATGCCTGCAGCTGTGAAAGGTGCGAGAAGTCGTGCTGGAGGGGCTTCATACGCTCAAGCCATGACTGGTGTGCAGCAGCAAGGCTCTCGGAAATACGGCTTGTCGCGGAGGCCTGCTTTATCAACACCTGCCAGTGTTGATTGGCACTGGCTATCTCCTGTATTCGGGCCATTGCTCCAGACATTTCGAAGGCGCGAGTGATTTCCAACTGCTGACGACGGATGGGTTCCAACGTGCGTTCCATCTGCTCGATCACGCTCAGATAGGACGGCTTGGCCAGCCGGTTGATGGCTTCCATGTCCTGATGGAGCTTGGCGAGGGCGGTTTTGACTGTTTTGAGATCGTCCGACATTTTTAAGTCAACCTATTTCTACGGCATGTTCTGTAGCGCCCAGCCTGCCGCATCCAGGGCCGGATATCTGGCTTCTGCCACCGGTTTGAGGCGTAACCTGGATCTGAGTGCTGATCCGCTCCTTCAAGGCAGGTACGTGTGAAATGACGCCGATCAGCTTGCCGTCTTGCTGCAATCCTGCGAGGGTTTCCAAAGCAGTGTCGAGGGCTTCCTCGTCCAGGGTGCCGAAACCTTCATCCAGGAACAGCGAATCCACCCGGACATTCTTGCTGGCCATATGGGACAACCCCAGTGCCAGGGACAGGCTGACGATGAAACTCTCTCCACCGGAAAGGTTCTTCGTGGACCGAATTTCGCCCGCCTGGTAGTTGTCAACCACGTTGAGCTCCAGGGGCTGAGCGTCGTCACGGGCCAGCAAGTAGCGGTCGGTCATTTTCTGCAGTTGCCGGTTGGCGTGACCAATCATCATCTCGAAGGTCAGCCCCTGGGCAAAATTGCGGTACTTCTTACCGTCTGCGGAGCCGATCAATTCGTGCAGGTTTTCCCACCTGTGGCATTCCTTTTTCTGGGCCTCGATAGCTGTCTGCTTTTCCTTTATCCGCTCTTTTGCAGCCGTATTTTCACTCAGCTTGTGCTTAAGACCGGCAATGATGTCACGCAGCTCTTTCAGTGATTCTTCGTACTCCTTGAATTGGGGTTCGAGTTCTTCCAGAGATTTGTCGGTAACCTTTCGGGCCATTTCCGTGGCCAAGCGCGTTTCCCGATCCTTTTGCCTGGCTTTTAAATCTGTTTGGCGCTCATCTATTTCCTTGGCCTTAGCCGTCAGCTCATGCCTCCGCTCAGAGGGCAGTCTGGCCTCCAGAAACTGTTTTTCATTTGAAAAGCCCACAGGCGCAAGCGCTGCGGAGAATTCAGTTTCCAACCGGCCAAGTTTCGGCTCTCGTAGGTCGATGCGCTTTTTCAGAGATTCGACATGGGCCTTTGCGGTATTCCATTTTTGCTGCAATTCATTGTGCCGGTCTCTGGCCTGCCTTTCGGCACTTTCGGCATCAGAAATCGCCTTGTTCAAGCGGAGCTCCTCATCGTCGGGATTCTTGTTGTCGTACATTGCTTCACGCTCGTCATTTCCGGCGACGAGTTCCTTTTTCAATGTCTCCAAGCGCTCCCGCCTTTCGGCCAGGGCGGTGCTTTGGGTTTCAATAACCGCATCAAGACGTTTCACCTCGCTGTCGAGATCTGCAATCTGTTTCTCGATTTCCGCCTTTTTCTTAATCTGGGCCTGCCATGCCTTCAGCCGCGCTCTGAGGGTCTCGAGCAATGATGAAATCTCCGTCTCGGGGATGTCCGTAACACCAAGCGGCAGGAGTTTGGCAGAAATGGCCTGCTTACGATCGGTAAAATCAGCACAGAGTTTTTTCAGGCCTTCCTTCATCTCGGCAAGGGCTTTCTGGGCAGCCTTCTTGTCATTACCCGCTGATGCCTCCTGCTTTTCAGCATCCGTCAGGTTTTTACGGGCTGAGCTTTCAGCTTTTTCAAGTTTCTTGATAGCAGCTTCCTGATCCTCAGCCTTACTGATCAACTTGGTCAGCGCTTCAATCTTCTGTTCGATGTCGTCCGGGACGGGAATGTTGCCTTCCGCGAAGGGGTGCTCGGTCGCGCCACAGAGCGGGCAAGGTTTGCCGTCTTCCAGTTTGGCCCGGTGATCTTCAAGCTCCGCTATTTTCGACAGAAAGGCCATTTCACGCAGCAAGGTTTCCTTCTCGGTGCGGTATTCGCGCAACAAGCGGTCCCCCAACAACTGGCTTAACGCATCTTTGCCTTGCTGAAGTTGTTTTGATGCGCCATCTATCTCCTGCTTTCGAATGCCGCATTGCTTCTGACAGTCGTCGAGTGACTTTGTCGCCTGTTCCGAGTCATTCGCGGCCTTGTATTGGTCGGTCTCTTTTTGAACGATTTCTTTTTGCCTGGAGAGCAGGCCGCTCAACTGTTCTTCAACACCGGCCAGGCCGCTGATCAGCCATTCATCCTGTGCATGCTCCTTGAGATACCCATAAACAATTTCCAGAGTCTCATGAGCCTTGGAACGTTTTTCCTGCTCTTTGAGTCTGACTTGTTTATCTGTATCAATTTTTGCCGTGTCCTTATTGCAACCCTCTTCACATTCTTTAACAGCCTTTTTCTGATCGGCAAGCTTCTGATCGAGGGAGCGAACCTTCTGCAATATGGGCGCAGAAGCTCTCAGCTCCTCTTTGACTCGAGCCATTTGCAGTTCAGCCGATTTCAGCGTCTCGGCCTGTGCCTTGGCGGATGATTCCAATCCAGGAATAGCTTCTTCCTCAGCTTTTAAGCCTTCTGCGTCATCCACTTGCTGTTTCCGTATGGCTGTGAGTGTTGCGTATGCGCCGTCCAGTGAGGCGGCACTCAAAGCTCGGTTGAGCTTTTCACGATCCGGATTGAAATCATCGATATCGGTTTGGAGCTTGCTCTGTTCATCGGCCAGGCTGATGATTTCTTTCTTGAGGCCATCTATGGTGGTCAGCCATGAAATGGCCTTCCCAGTGTCAGTGGACTTGGCGGTAAGGTCTGCCTCTTCCTTCTGCTTTGTCTGGAGTGTTTGCCCAATCTCTTGTTCCTGTTCCGGCTCCAGAATCACGATTCCTGCCGTTTCAGCCTGGAGCAGGTTCAGCTTTTCCCGCTCTTCACGCTGGCGCTCATGGACACGGATGGATATCTGGCTATAAATCTCAGTGCCCGTTATCTGCTCCAGGATCGGGGCCCGTTCATCCGGTGCCGCCTGGAGGAATGCAGTGAAGCCGCCCTGGGCCAACAACATGGATCGGGTGAAACGGTCAAAGTCCATACCGGTAGCCAACTCGATCTGGTCAGCGACACCTCTGATTTTGGATTCAAAAATCTCACCGGAATCGGGATTGGCAATTTCGTGCTTGGGGGCCTGAAGTTCGCCATCCGTTTTCTTGCGAGCCCGGTGCTGGCTCCAGTGACACCGATAACGCCCCGTCTGCGTCTCAAACGTCACCTCGGCAAAGCATTCGCCGGTCTGGCGGGACATGATTTCGTTTCCGCTCTTTGTGACCTTGTTCAGGCGAGGCGTCCGTCCGTAAAGGGCAAGGCAAATGGCATCGAGGATAGTCGTCTTCCCCGCGCCGGTGGGGCCGGTTATGGCGAAGATACCGTCAGACGTGAAGGCCGGATGCCTCAGGTCGATTTCCCATTCGCCGACCAGTGAGTTCAGATTCTTGAAGCGTACCTGCAGAATTCTCATCGACAGCCTCTCTATTCCACCTGCGAGTCGTCCTCAAAAAGAGACGAAATTGTGTCTTGGTAAGCCCGAAGCAATTCCGGCCGCTGGTCTTCAGGCACCTCATGAACGGCGAGGCATCGTTCGAACACGTCGTTCACGTTCAGATCGTCGATTGTTTCCTCTTCATGGATTTGTCCCAGCACACGGTCAATGATGCGGTTGTTCTTTATCCGGAGGATTTCCAACTGAGTGCCGGAAATCGCATCCTCCAAGCGTTCACGCAGGTCACCAATAACTTCGTCGCCTTCGTAAATGACTTCGAGCCAGCCTTGAGAACCCGTTGCCGACAATTCGAGGATGCGGCTTGAGATGCCGTCCCAGTCACCCTTGACGCGCTCGAGCTTTTGAAACACCGGCACGTCGATCAGTTGTACAGTTGCAGCCGTGCTGTGGAATCCAACTTGGCAAACGCTCTTCTGCTGTTTTGCTTCTCCGAACCCCATTGGCAGAGGAGAGCCGCTGTACCTGACGGTCTCAAGGCCGTCCACCTTCTGCGGGACGTGCAAGTGCCCAAGCGCCACGTAGTCAAAGCTCGCAGGGAAAATTCCTGCCGGCACATGAGCCAAGGATCCAACATAGAGTTCGCGCACGCCATCGTCGTCGACGGTTTGACCGCCAGCGGTAAACAGGTGTCCCATGGCAACAATGGGAATATCTGCTCCGAATTCCTTGCGCTTCTGTTCGGATAGGGCGGCGACGGCATCGTAGTGAGTGTGGATGCCGTCAATCAGCTTCCGTTCCTTATCTTCTATACTTTCACCAGCCTCCGCCACGCGGATATCTCTGTCCCGCAGGTATGGTACGGCGCAGACAATCAGTTCCGGAGCATCCTGCTCATTATAGAGCACTATCACTTCGTCTTCCGGGGCTTCGGACGCACTGCCGATCACATGGACATCGAGGGCTTTGAGCAGCTCCTTGGGGGCATTAAGGAATGAAGGCGAATCATGGTTACCTGCCACGACGACAATGTGCCGACAGGATGATGTGGCCACCCGGCACAGGAAACGGTAATAGAGCTCCTGGGCGCGGTTGCTCGGCGCACTGGTGTCAAAGACATCACCCGCCACCAACAGGGCATCAATTTCATTCTGCTGAATCGTCCCTGCCAGCCAGTTTAGAAAGGCCTCGTACTCCTCATAGCGTTTTCTGCCATAAAGCGTTCGGCCGATGTGCCAGTCGGATGTATGTAAGAGTTTCATTGAATAACCCGCGTTGATGGAGTTGGTCGCTGTCTAAAATCTGTTTGCCACTTTTTAAGCATATTGAAATCATTTTCAAGATCATCTGGTTCGGGAAGTGGAACTGGTGTATCAAGAGGCTGCGAATGCTCATACCTCGAATATTTAGTCATTAAGTCATCAAAATATTGGCAATCATGTTCGTTTATTAGAGCGAGCTTATGGATCTTGTTTTTGGTATTAATATCCCTTCGATATCGGCCGACGACATCGGCCATAAGATCAAATTCGATCATTCTCTCAAGGAGAATTCTAAAATCACTGCATAGAGCCTTGGCATATAGTTCGTAAACTTCTTTGCCTTGCTCAATAAAGAGCTTCTTTGCCTTTGAAAGACGATCATTGATAAGGCTGTTTAACGCTTTGTCTGGCCGTTTAACGAAAAGCGGAGTGTCTCCTGGCTCTCCAGCTCCCCACGATTCTGCACGAATGCAGATGATTTCTGGTTCTTCATCAACCTTTTTAGCATATTCCTGGATTAGGCCCAGTAAGGAGAGGCGGTGAGTAAAGACAATGACCTGCTTATCCTGGGACAGCTCAATGAGCCTTTGAACCACGGCTTCCTCATAAGTTTGGTCAAGCGACGATATTGGATCGTCAAAGATAAACGGGGCCTGGTTGCTTTTGCCAGTGACATCGGCCAAAAATGCTGCAATTGAAACGATGCGTCTTTCCCCCTCGCTGAGGACATCGGTAAGGCCACTACGTGCGGCTCCCCTAAGTTGGAGTTTATGAAGAACTCGGCCCTTGGATACCTTTGATTTCACGAGCTCAACCTTAACCTGAGATGCGCTAAGGTTCTTGAGTTCCCCGTTGAACCTCTGCACAAATGCATCTGTGATCAATACCTCTGATAGTTCCCCTTTTTTCTGAGACAGAGATTTTGTATTGGTCGACTTCTTCGCTTCCTGGATCAGGTTCAGCCGCTTCAATCGGTTGACTTCTTCATCAATGGCAGAGCGGTGTTCTGACAACCACTTTCTGGCTTGTAAGCTGTTCAGCTTTTTCTTGATCTCCTTGCGATTGTCGCTCTTGGCATCTTCGTCATATTTAGACGCCAGTTCATCGAAGCTCTTGGAATGCGCAGTGGCCTTTTCAATCCACGTTGGTGAGCGTGGAGAGGCGGGAATAGCTTCTTCGGAATCGATCCCTGGAAGTTGGTCTTTCCTGGCCTGCAATTGAGCAAAAAATTCCATCACCTGGTTGGCAACTTCATCCTGTGGAATGCCTGCCGCATCAATTCTTGTCTTCAGTGTCTCCGATGTCGGTAACGCCTCGACAGTCTGGCTGGCACTCTCATATTCATTGATCGCATCAGTTGCGGCTTTCTGCATTTCGCCCTTCACAAAATTTTCAAAGGAGATCAATCGGTCTTTGGTCTCTTGGGTCAAGGTTTGATGGCATAGGACACAACGAGAACCTTCAGACACATTCGGGTATTTGGTTCCTTTGTAGGCAACCGATACGGAGTAGCTCCGAGCTGCCTCCCACAGTTCTTTCCAAACGTCAGACCCGATGCCTTCCAGTTCGCTGCCGGAGAACACCTTTTCCGCCGCAGTATCTGCCGCTGCCTTTTTGAGGATTGCCTTTTTCTTGGCAGCAATGATCCGTCGACAATTTTCGTCAGATAACTGCTCCAGATACTTTTGGGCATCCTTGACCAGAGTGTCGATATGCTGTTTCTGCTTTCTGAGCTGCTTCGCTTTTTCAGCAGGCGCCTGCTCGGCAAAGCGTTGCTGCAGGGTTTGCATCTCGGTCTCGTCAGTGCTGCCAAATGCGCAATGCTTGCCGATGTCTTGGGGTGTGGTCTTGGCACTGATGGATTCGTACCAGATGCCTTCTGGAGTTACTTTTTTGTCGGCTGGGATATTCGGCTTTTTTGATGGGTGCCGATTTGCCTCGACGTCCAGGGCCGATGCAACCTTTTCGCATGCAAGAATGAGTGAACTGAAAAATGACAAGACCGGCGGCTCGTAGCTTACTTCGTCTTCACTGCTGACAAAGACCTTGCCGAACGATGTGTCAAAGATATCAACGCTGTTGAGGTCATCGCAGGTCCCTTGTCCTGACCATGTGTAACTCTTCGAGGTGCCATCTTGTTCAAATGAAATACAGGCCTTCTGAGCGATGGAGCCAGGCTTATAAACATTGCAGTGCAGAGTTCCGGGCTCGCGGGCACCGCATACATGCTTAAGGAGCCTGACATACCCGGATTTGCCTGAACCGTTGTTGCCATAAACAATCGTGATATTACCCTTGCCAAATTCAAGAGGCTTATTCGGAGCAAGAGCGTTTATCCCTTCGATATCACTGATCGAACATAAGCGCAGGGTACTATCTGCGCTCTGGGAAAATGCGGAAGCAGGCAAGGAACAAGTCGCTTTGGGCAGCTTCCCATCGACTTCCTGCCGGCACAGTGTTGCGAGCTCAGAGACGTCTTTGTCTGTGAGCTCAGATTGTTGTAGTAGCCGTGTCGCAGCGATCTGAAGCCATTGAGGGCGTTCTGAAAACCATTTGGTCAATGATACCGATATCACACTCATGAGTGTCTCCCCCTCTCACCATAGAAAAAGTCTAATTTTCTATTCCTACCAATGCCAGCGGCGTGGCGGAGTAAGACATTTCATCGTTGATGATGCCCGAATAACTCAGTTCACGATGCAGCAATTCCTGCAGGCGGGCTTTCTTGTTGGCCGCAAGTGCCTGTCATTTTTTAGGGGACTCTGATGGTGCCTGCATTCCCAAGAGCTTTTCATCCAACCTTTCAAGCCATGGGGCTCAATCGCCATCAGGATTCATTCCAATTTTTACGATATGGTGAGCAGACTGGCCGTTTTTTCCATAGGTACTGATTTTCCAGAGCGTAAGCATACCATCACTGATCAAAAGGAGGTTTTAATATATTTTGGTCTGTAGGTCTGAGCTTAGAGAGAACCATTGGAAAAAATAGAAAATCAACATAATATGGGAGAACTTGGATGTATACTCAACCTGCATTTTTGACAAATAAAAATACCCGATTAAATATATTTAAGTCAAGAATTTTTTTAAGGGGTAACCCTGTCAACTGTAATTTAAAAACGGATCTATAACCCATAAAAAGGCATTCATGCTGCGTGATTTAAATTCAAGATGCCGCCGTTGTTAGTTCTTCGCACTTGGCATCCTGGCGCTCGTGATAGAAGTGAACGCAATTTTGCAAATACCGGCATCGCTTTCATCGGGGCATTAGCCCGATGATTTGGCGCTGTCCATTGGTCTGCGGCGACAGCACGAGCCGATCT
>JBFFHG010000068.1:0-9302 GCA_041557055.1 Desulfosarcinaceae bacterium | reverse complement strand
TGCGACCCTATGTGGTTTTCGACGACCCGGAAGAGCCCCGCGCCATGGAAGGGCTGATTCATGCCGCCGGCGCCCGTCCTTTCAACTGGTCCATGGGGCCCAAATGCTGCGGCGCCTCTCACATGAACACCAAAATGGCGGTGGCCTTCGAGCTGACAGGGGCCATTTTGCATGCCGCCCGGGGCGCCGATGCCATCGCCACGGTCTGCCCCATGTGTCAGTTGAATCTGGAGGCCTATCAGAAGCAATTGTCGCGCTTAAAGGAAGAACCCCTTAACATAACCATCCTCTATCTGCCACAGTTGCTGGGCCTGGCTCTGGAGATTGAAGATGGGGCGCTCAAACTGGCCCTGAACCTTTCGATGACCCAAGGGTTCCGGACCAGATTGAAAAATTGCCGGCCGCAGACAGCATTCGCGGTTTAGGAAAGACAAATGCCCGCACCCGTAATCAAAATCCGCCATCGCATGGTCACCAAACTGATCGTTACCACCGGTCTGCTATTGCTCATCGCCATGCTGATCTGGGCCTATTTCAATATCGACTATCAAAAAACCAAGCAGATGGAAAACATCCTTGCCGGCACCGACCGTTTGACCAACACCATCCGGCTGGGGACCCGGTACGCCATGATGCTCAACTCACGGGACGACATCACCCAAATCATCGCCAACATCGGCAAACAAAAAGAGATCGAAAACATTCGCATTTACAATAAGGCCGGAGAAATCAAATACTCCAACCGGACTGCTGAAGTGGACCGGGTCACGAACATAGAGGCCGAGGCCTGTTATGTCTGCCATCGGAGCGATCCGCCCCTTGCCGATATCAAGCTGACCGAGCGCATGCGAATTTTCAGCTCCCCGCAGGGGTATCGTCTCCTGGGCATCATTACGCCCATCTGCAACGATCCGGGATGCAGCACGGGAGATTGCCATTTTCATCCCGCCGGTAAAAAAATCCTGGGAGCCCTGGATGTGGTGGTCTCCCTGAAAACCATCGACAGGGAGATTCGCACGGCCGAGCAGTGGATCATGGCCCTTTCGGTGTGCGTGTTCGGACTGACATCGGCCATCATCTTCATTTTTGTGCTGCGCTTTGTCAATCAGCCCATCAAAAAGCTCATCAAGGGCACGCGCAGAATATCCAGGGGAACGTATCTTAAACCGGTGGATCTGCAACGCAAGGATGAAATGGGCCATCTGGCCACGGCCATCAACCAGATGGGCTGCGATATCGCCAAGCAACGGACCGAATTGAACAAGCAACGGGATGAATACCAGAACCTGTTTGAGCGTGTCCCCTGCCTGATCACCGTTCAGGATCGCAGCTACCGCTTGCTCAATTACAACAAGGAGTTTTCCGAACGCTTCGCCCCCTCTCCGGGAGATCACTGTTTCAAGGCCTACAAAGGCCTGGATCAAAAATGCGATCCCTGTCCTGTGGAGCAGACGTTTGCCGACGGTCAGCCCCACTATGCCGAAGAGAGCGGTGTCAACAAGGACGGCACCAGGTCCCACTGGATCGTGCGCACCTCTCCCATGCGCAATGATGACGGTGAGATTTCCGCCTGTATGGAGATTTCACTGGACATTACCGAACGCAAGCAATTGGAAGTTGAACTGGAAAAATCGGAGAAGAAATACCATGCCATTTTCAGCAACATTCCCAATCCCGTATTCGTGCTGAGTCCGGAAAATCTGAAAATCCTGGACTGCAACCAGATTGTCGCGGGCATTTATGGTTATACCGTGGAAGAGCTGCTGAACACCTCATTTCTGGATCTCTTTGCGGAAGATGAGCGCAACCACTACGGATTCAAAATCGCCACACGCTCAACCCTCAACCAGGTGCGGCACCGCCACAAGTCCGGCCGTATTTTGTTTGTCAACATCCGCATCTCCCCCTCGGAATACTCGGGGCAAAAGGTCCTGCTGGCCACCACCAGCGACATCACCAAGCGGCTGGAGGCTGAACAGCAGCTCATCCAGGCCAGCAAAATGGCAACTCTCGGTGAAATGGCCACCGGGGTGGCCCACGAATTGAATCAACCGTTGTCGGTGATCAAAACCGCCTCCAGTTTTTTTCTGCGCAAAATCGAGCGGGCCGAACCCATCGGCCAGGATATCCTGACCAATATGTTGACCAAGGTGGACAGCAATGTGGATCGCGCCGCGCGCATCATCCAGCACATGCGCATGTTCGCCCGCAAAAGCGACACGGAACTTGAAAAGGTCAAAATCAACGATGTGCTGCAAAGCGCCTTTGAAATTTTCAGCCAGCAACTCAAGGTTCGCGGCATCGAAGTTCAGTGGTGCCTGCAAGAGCAATTGCCCAAAATCAGCGCAGATCCCCAGCGGCTTGAGCAGGTCTTTATCAACTTGCTGCTCAATTGCCGGGACGCAATCGAAGAGAAATGGAAGAGCCAGGGGCATACCACGGGCCCCGATCACATTGCCATCTCGACGCACAAAATGGATGACAAGGTGATCTGCCGCATCAGCGATTCCGGGACGGGTATCCCGCCCGGCAAGGCCCAAAAGATTTTCGAGCCTTTTTACACCACCAAGGAGGTGGGCAAAGGCACCGGGCTGGGGCTTTCGATCAGCTATGGCATCGTCAAAGAGTGCGGGGGCACCATCACGGCCGGACCGCACGAATCCGGCGGGGCCTGTTTCACCCTGACCTTTGCGGCGTTGTAGGAAAAATTGGTTCGCAATTCAATGCCGGCGCCTTTGCGGAAAATTTTTATCCGCTCGCACAGATTGGAAAACCGGGTTACGCCGGATACCGGAAAGAGATGGCAGAAACCTTGAACTCTGACCCTTGAACCCTTAATTTTAAAACATGAACCACAAACCACAAACCATTCTGTTGGTGGATGACGAGCAGGACATTCGCGAGGTGCTGCAAACCGCCCTGGCGGATTGCGGCTACGACGTATTGCTGGCTGAAAATGGCGAAGAGGCCTTGAAGCTGTTCGCAGACGCCCAGCCGTCCATTGTGATCACCGATATTAAAATGCCCGTCATGGACGGCATCGAACTGCTGCAACGCATCAAAAGCCGGAATGCCGACACCGAAGTCGTCATGATCACAGGGCACGGAGACATGGATCTGGCTGTCAAAAGCCTGAAACATGCCGCCACCGATTTCATTACCAAACCGATCAATGTGGATGCTCTGGAGATCGCCCTGCAGCGCGTCCATGAAAAAATCCTGACCCGCCGAAAACTGCAGGCGTACACCAACCATTTGGAGAAACTGCTCAAAGAGAAAAGTGACTTGCAGGACCACCTCTCCAGCCTCGGATTGATGATCGGCTCCATCTCCCACGGCATCAAAGGGCTGCTCACCGGTCTGGACGGCGGTATGTATCTGCTGGAGGGCGGCTTGCATGCAAAGGACCAGAATAGAATCGATGAAGGCTGGCAAACCGTTAAAATGATGGTGGAGCGCATTCGCAGAATGGTCATGGATATTCTGTTTTACGCCAAAAAACGCGATCTGCAATGGGAAAACGTGGATGTGCTCAAATTTGCCGGGGAGGTGGGCCGAATGATTGCGGCCAAACTGGAAAACAGCCCTGTCAAACTGGCGTGCGCTTTTGAACCGTCAGCAGGCAACTGCCGAATCGATCCCGGGTATATCCACGCGGCCCTGTTGAATATCTTTGAAAACGCCCTGGATGCCTGCCGTCGCGACAACAGCAAAACCTGTCACCAGATCACCTTCAGCGTCCAATCCACCCAGGATCACATTCTGTTTTCCGTTGCAGACAACGGCATCGGCATGGATGAGGCGACCCAGGCCAAACTCTTTACCGAATTTTTCTCTTCCAAAGGGCGCAAAGGCACGGGGCTGGGTCTGTTTATCGCCAATCAGATCATCAAACAACATGGGGGCGATATCAGCGTCTCCTCTGCGCCCGGGCGCGGCTCCGGATTTATCGTCAAAATTCCCAGAAAATGACCCTATCGATGGCTCAGGGTTGCCCAATGGCCTCTTTGAGCCCCATGCGCCCATGAACAGCAACCAGCACATTGACGAAAAGGTCCATTTGCATATAGGATCGGAAAAACTTGCCGGCTCCAATCTGAACAGCAGATAAACAAACAGGCAAGATTCAATTATTCTAAGTGAGATCCCAGCGCATGGAGACCCGAGACATTTGCCCAGGAGCCAAACCAGGCAGTGATCGCCCGAAGATCCTCGTAATCGATGACGACCCCTTTCAAGTCCAACTGCTCGTCAACATTCTGAAGCGGGAAAATTATGACATCGTCGGGTACGACGACAATATTCAAGCCCTTGAAGATATCGGCCGCATTATGCCGGATATTGTTTTATTGGATCTGATCATGCCCCAAATGGACGGCTTCGAAATCTGCCGCCGGCTGAAAACGGATGCGCGCACTCGGCATATTCCGGTTATTTTTGTAACCGGCAAAAATGATCAGTCCACCGAATCCGAAGGGTTTAAGCTCGGCGCCGTGGACTATATCATCAAGCCCTTCAACCCTGTTGTCATCCAAGCCCGCATTCGCACCCATCTGGAACTCAAACAGCACCGCGATTCCCTGGAGCTTCTGGTGCAGCAGCGCACCGCTGAAAGGGACAAAAGCCAGCAACAGTTTCAGGACCTGGTTGAGAAATCCCTGGTGGGCATCGCGATTGTTCAGGATGAACGCGTGGTTTACCAGAACCCGGAACTGACCCGCACGGTGACCGAACTGGGGCAAAAAATCCGTGAGAAGATTTTTGATTTTATCCATCCCGAGCATCTTGAGTCCTTGAAAATTGCCTATCATAATATTATCGATGGAAAAATCAATATTTTGGAAACCGATATCCGAATACTATCCCAGGGCGGCTCCGGCAGGGACAAACAATACAAGTGGTTCAATTGCCGGGCCAGCACCTTCAATTATCAGGGGAATGAGGCGATCCTGATCAACCTGGTGGATATCAACCACACGAAAGAGTTGGAAAAGTTGCTGCTGAATCGCAATAAAATGACCTCGCTGGGGAGAGTCGCATCGGGCATGGCCCATGAAATCAGGAATCCGCTCACCGGAATCACATCCTATTTGTACACCCTGGAGCAGCTATGCGCGTCCAAAACCCTGCTGCCCAAAAATATTGAGCTGATGAGGGAGGTTGTCAGCCAACTCAAACTGGCCTCCCATAAGGTCGACGCGGTCATCAAACGGGTCCTTGATTTTTCAAAACCCACGGCACCCCAGATGGTGCTCTTCGATATCAATCAATGTTTGGGCAATGTCATTGGCTTAACCGCCATAACCATGCGAAAAGCAGGCATCCGCGTGGCCACCTCCCTGGCGGACAATCTTCCACCGTGCCATGGTGATGCCGCCCTGATTGAGCAGGTTTTTTTAAATCTGATTCAAAATGCCGGCAGAGCCCTTAAAACCGTAACGGACCATAAAAAAGTGGCCGTAACCTCATATGCATCGGACAATCAGATTTGTATCGCCGTGTCCGATTCCGGCGCGGGAGTGCCCGAAGAGCTGAAAGATAAAATCTTCGATCCGTTTTTCACCACCCATCCGGATGGCTCCGGAATCGGCCTGAGCATTGCCCAACGCATAATTACCGACCATAACGGCACCTTGAGTGTGGAGTCGGGAGAATTGGGCGGCGCCCGTTTTACGGTTATGCTGCCCATCGAAAAAAGGAAGTTTCCACGATGATGCCTTTTTCTCTGTTTATCGTTGATGATGAAGATATTGCCCGTGCGGGTATTACCCTGGCGTTGAAAAAAACCTACAATGTTTATGGCTTCGGGTCTGCCGAAGATGCTCTTGCAGCCCTGCCGGACAGGCGGCCCGATCTTATTCTGCTGGATATCGGCCTGCCCGGAATGAGCGGAATCGAGGCGCTGCAAAAAATCAAAACAGACTATCCCGACATACTGGTAATCATGATTACCGCCTTCGAGGATGTTCAAACCGTTGTATCCGCGATGAAACTGGGAGCCTACGATTATATCATCAAGCCCCTGGACATGAACGGCCTGATCATCACCGTGCGCAACGCCCTGGAAACCATTGCCCTGAAAAAAGAGATCCAGCAGTTGCAACAAAAATATATTCAACAGAATCTTCCGATGATTGTGGGCGACAGCAAGCCCATTAAACAAATCCTGGAAGTCGTGGCAATGGTGGCCCAAAGCGCGGACACCCCGGTGCTCATACTGGGCGAAACCGGCAGCGGCAAGGAGTTGATCGCCCAGACCATTCACTACCGAAGCCCCAATTTCAAAGGCCCCTTAATTACCGTCAACTGTGCCGCCATTCCCAAAGAACTCATCGAAAGCGAGCTGTTCGGCTATGAAAAAGGCGCTTTCAGCGGCGCCCATGCAGCCAAGGCCGGCCTGGTGGAAGAAGCCGGCGACGGCACCCTTTTTTTGGATGAAGTCGGCGACTTGAGCGCCGAAGCCCAAGCCAAATTACTCCGTTTTCTGGAATCCGGTGAATATTTTCGGGTGGGGGGCACACGCCGGCTGAAAGTGCAGACCCGGGTAATCTCCGCCACCAACCGGGATCTGGCCAACATGGCCCAGGAGGGCACATTTCGCATGGATTTGTACTACCGCCTGGCTGTCATTAAAATAGCAGTTCCCTCCTTAAACCAGCGTCGCGAGGATATCCTTCCTCTGACCAGATATTTCCTGGACAAGTTCACCAAAAAATTCGGCAAGAGCTTCACAAGCCTTGGTCCGGATGCCATTGAAGCCCTAGAGCAGTTCAACTGGACCGGCAACATCCGTGAACTGCGCAACCTGATTGAACGCGCTGTCCTGCTGGGCAGCGGAACCGTGCTGACCTTGAACCAACTGGGTATGGAAACCGCGCCTGCCGCAACAGCCGAGCGTGAACCGTTAAGCAGCCATTGCGGACTGACGCCCCTCTCTTTCAAAGGGATCGATTTGCCCGCCATTATCAAATCCATCGAACAAGAGTACTTTGAACAAGCCCTTAAAATCACCGCCGGCAACACATCCAAAGCCGCCAGATTGCTCAATCTAAGCAGGGATAAATTTCGCTATCGGCTTCAAAAAGATTAGGGCCCCCGCAAAATGAATCGTCATTTCCAGTCCCCGGATTGAGGAAGGCAAAACCATCCGTATCCTTTAGATTCATCAAAACGATTCGGCGCCCTGAGAGGCTCACCAGCCGCAAAAAGGGCGATATGATGCCGGTTTGGGTTTGCCACCTGATTCAAGGGGCAATGAATTCAATGGCGCCGAAGCACTGGGGGAGATGAAAATTTTGGGCATCCACTGCAGACCACGCGGCCCAGTGAGGATGAGATGTCTGATCAGCACATTTAAACAGATTGGTCCGCCACATGACGCCCGGGGTGATGTCCGGCGCATGGCCGATATACTTTTCCAGCAGGGCATAGGGGATATAGAATTCCAGATACCAGGTAACGGCGTCTTCACACTCGGGCTCGATCAGGCGCGGCAGGGAGTGGTAGATAAGCAACTGGCGGCTGTCTTGCTTGGAGAGACGGGAATAGACATTAAAACCTCGGCTGGTCCGGGTGGGGTCTTCAATGTAGGACGCCAGCAGGGTCCCGCCGCAATTAAATTCAAAATTAAAATATCCTTTGGCTTCATTGGGTTGGATAAAAAACTCAACACAACTGTCTTTGTAAACCGGGTCCTGAAACCGGCGATGCACACAACGCACATACCGGTCCTGAACACGGTAGATTCCATACAGTCCATCTAAGCTGTATAGCAGTTTGGCCTCTGTCACCGGCCGATGGTCGGTGCTTTCGGGACAAAATTGGGATATGGCCAAAACAGGTGTCCCCCCCCAGACCGGACCATCCCATTTCCCTTTGAATTCCGGGCGCTTGCATGCAGGCCAAAGGGGGTATGCAGGGTTGGTCGTCATTTGGGGCCTTCCAGTACTTCCTTTATTTTCTCCGCCATGGTTTTCAGCGCAAATGGCTTTTGGATGAAACCGTGGGCGCCGGCTTGAAGGATCTTTTTCACATGCGTGTCCAGAGAGTAGCCGCTGCATATGATGACCTTCATGTCCGGGCGCGCCTGCTTGATCAGCGGGTAGAGGTTTCCGCCCTCCATATCGGGCAATTTGATATCGAGCAGGGCAAGATCAATATCGCCCTCATGCGTTCGGACCAATTCAATGGCGGCCCTGGCGGAATTGGCCCCCAACACCCGGTAGCCCAGTTTCTCGATAAGCGATTGGATGGTATTGAGCACCCTGTCTTCGTCGTCTATCACCAGAATGGTTTTGGCTTGAACAGTCTCTTTTACGCCCGGTTCCGGCACATGCCCGGCCTTGCCCTCCACCGGGGGCAGGTAGATATGTACGACGGTGCCGCTGCCCAATATGGAGTCCACATAGATAAATCCGCGGTGGTTTTTGATGATGCCGTAAGCTGCGGCCATGCCAAGCCCGCGACCTTGAAACTTCGTTGTAAAAAAGGGCTCGAATATTCTGTTGCGGGTTTCCTCATCCATGCCCTTGCCCTGGTCCTCAATGGTCAGGCTGACATAGTTACGGCCGGCGTTCAGTCCCGGATGGGTCACCGCAAAGGTATTGGTGATGGTCTCACTATTGGTGGAAATTCTTATGCAGCCTTGGTTCTCAATTGCCTCGGCTGCATTTTTCAGAACAGCCGACAGCGTCATTTGAAGCTGGTGATTGTCGGCCCTGACGGCGGGCAGATTGCTTTTAAGTTCGGTCTCAAAGTGAATATCGGCACTGAGCGAACTCTGGATCATGGGCAGCGTACTTTTAACAAATTCACTCAAATCGATCTCTTTCAGCCAGAAATCCCCCTCGCGCGCATAAGCCAGCAGTTGTTTGGTCAGATTGGACATGCGATAAATGGATTCATTGGTGGCTCTGGCAAATTTCTGGACAGCTTCATTGCCGGGCATGGTCATTTCCAACAACTCGATATTGCCGGCCACCACCATCAGCGCATTGTTGAACTCGTGGGCAATGCCGCCCGAAAGTGTCGCCAATGCTTCGATTTTGCGTGCATATTGCAGCTCACTCTCAAGCTTGCGCTTGGCCTCGTCGTCCAGTTTGCGGCGGGTGATGTTACGGGTTACCACCACGGCATGGGTAACGGCTTTGTCATCGGCGCGATATGGATAGTAGGTCGTATCGTAGCATTGAAGCCCGGCGGAAGGCAACTCGAACCAGGCCTGGTAATTTACCTCATGGCCCTCGAAGCATCGGTCCAGTTTGATCTTAAGAATCTCCCGGAAAGTCTTTTCACCCCACATT
>JBFFHG010000067.1:0-9315 GCA_041557055.1 Desulfosarcinaceae bacterium | reverse complement strand
GAAGAAAACGAGGAAAATTTATGCTATCGAAAAATTTGTAGTAAATCATCATTGGATAAATCTTTAGCAACCATTGGTGTAGTAAATGGACCTCTCAAATTTTCCGATTATTGGATGGACACTAGTTCCACAATTAACACGACAAACATGAGTGGTGCCGTGTTAATTAATGGTGAGCAGTTCGATGTGACGATTTCAATTGTAGAGAATATTATTTCGTCCGAAATAATTGATTTTACTATAACAACTCAAAGTATACCAACATCACCGGCTGGGACAACTACTGAATTATCTGCTCAGTACCAGCTGGTAACTAATGAAAATGAATCAATTGCGACTTTATCTTTGTATAATGTGCGTATCGGGAATGAACTTGCATATAGTCTTAGTAATACACCTTCAACTTTGAGAGTTTTAAAAAACGGAGATGTCTATGATTTTTCTCTGATTATGTACCTTATCAAGGTTGCAGAGGGAAATAACAGTGTCAATTATCGAATTCAAAACGCTTGTACATTAACACCTACTTCGCTTGCTATTGCAGGACCATATGGAGCGTCATGGGATTGGAATGAATTTGCGAAAGAGACGTCCAAAGGAGCATTATTAGGCGGAGCAGGTACCGCAGCGGCAGCGCTTTTCACTACCGATGGAGGCGCGCCTGTTTCGGTACCTGCTGCGGTGGCTATTGGAGCTGTCACTGGAGGTGCTTTAGGTGCTTTGGGTTATGCACATGACTGGATTTGGGACGCAATATTCGAAGGAAATGATTCTCCAGAAACGGTGCAAACTTCTACATATGCAGAAAATGATCAGATGAGAGTTTGTCTCAATTCTCACAGCTATACAATCCCAACCCTCTCCGAATGGAAACAAATTTTTCTCACGCTGCTTATACTGTCTTTGGTAATTGGGTTTGTGCCTGCTCAATCCAATCGAATTGGCCAACTGAACAGCAATTCCATGCTAAGGATGATTAATGTAAATGTTCTGGCTTTCAATAGACAGCTTTTTTATTCTGTATTAAAGTGGATTTTTTTTGTTGCTGCCTTGGGACTTGTAGGTGCGACTGCCATTTCAGGCCATATCAGTATGCCGGATATTATCGGCACGCTCTTTTGTGCCCCCCTGGCGGCGTATATTTTGCATATAGTGTTTTTTGATTAAGCGAGAATAATCCCCCAAAGGATGGATCCTATATGCGTTGGTTAACACGCCTTTTCGGGATAGCAACAGAATGATGATTGGAATCCTTGTGCCAATAGATTTTATAAAAAATCCTAAAACAAGAAGCGCACTGATATTTCTGGGGCTTTTAATGGCCGTTTGTTTGATTCTTTACCAATTGCCAGCCAGAAAACACTTTATCGAGCCATTCACCGCAATAATTTGCAAGCAAGCGGTGTGGCTGCTTAATCTATTGGGTGTCGCAGCCAATTCCGATCAAATTCGGATATTGGGAGCCGGTTTCAGTGTAACCCTGAAAGCCGGGTGCAACGCCGTTTATGAAATCGCCCTGTTTGTTTGCGCAGTGGTCGCCTATCCATCTGAAATTAAAAAAAAGTTGTTTGGTGTGTTTATCGGCTCCTCAATTATCTATGTCTTCAATCTGATTCGCGTCATCCTTCTTTTTCTAACAGGCGTCTATTTTAACAGCCTTTTCAACATGGTTCACGATCATGTCTCACAAACGATATTCATTTTTTTCGTGGTTGTTTTATGGTTATTCTGGGCTTCAAGCGCTCAAAAAAGAATCATTGCACAATAAGGCTGTCAGATTTTCATGCCGCCTCTTCATTTTCTACGCGATTACATTGCTTTTATGGCATTTTTTCCACCTGTATTATGAAGCACTTCTTTTGCAAGTTTCACTCAGGCTTGGGCATTTTGTCTTCGACCTGCCGCTTGGCCTCCCGGAACTGAATCCCAATGATAAAATATATGTCAAGGTTGCCGATTTCACCTTTTTCCCAAACACTAGGTGGTATTCGGTAGGAACGACAACGGCGGTGCCTCTTTGGCTATCTGTTTCGGCAATTCGATGGAAATCGAGAGGCAGAATGATTTTTCTGGGAATGACGATTCTCTTTATTTTCCAAATTCCATGTGTGTTTCTTGGTGTTTTTGGATGGTTATATCAAAATTATCCGGTTTGGCTTACGGATGCGTCCCTAAAAATTAATGAGGCCATAATATATCGCAGAAGCGATGCGGAAGTTGTTCTCTGGCTAAATCACTTTTCTAAAGCGTTTCTGCGTCACATAGTAACGATAGGTATCTGGGCCGGGTTGGTTTTTTGCTGTAAAAAGAAACAAACAGGCACTTTTATCGATAAGTTACTTTAGGATACAATAATCTTGCAGATCCCATTTAAAGGACAGTTGTTCGATTTGTTTTTCGTAAGTGCCTTTGTCTCTGTTGCCCTGATGGCGCATCTTTCCTTGCATGATTTGCGATCCCGCAGGATATCTTTGCAAGCAACTGAGCTGTTTTCTGAAGGTGTACGTCAAGCGGATAATGGCGAATATGACAAAGCGCTACAGAATATAGGCCGTTGCATCGACGTGTGCCCCGGTTTTGCACGGGCGTACCTGCATCGGGCAAGGGTGTACGACGCAATCCATCAGTATCCGCTTGCCCTGGCAGACTACACAAAACTGCTCGAAATTAACCCGTGGTGTTATGAAGCGTTTAACAACCGGGGAGTTACATATAAAGCAATTGGCGATATTGACGCGGCAATCGATGATTACACAAGTGCGATCAACCTTTTTCCAAGGTACTGCACAGCACTTAAAAACCGCGCCATCGCCTACCGCAGGAAAAAGTTGTACGACCAAGCGTTTCATGACTTGGAAACTGTTATCCGTATTTATCCTAAAGACGATAACGCCATATTTTTGAAAGGAAAAACCAACTTTAATGCTGGGCACCTGCTGCGAGCCGTTGCCGATTTCAACAACGTTCTTGAACTCAACCCCGATAATATAACGGCAAGGGTTAAGCGGGGGGAGGTCTGTGTTATGTTAGGTCTATATGATCAAGCCATAGCCGATTATGGAAAGGAGGTATCCAATGATGATTCTGAAAAAGATCTTCAAGCTAAATGGAATAGTGCATTTAATCGCGGGGAGTTGTTTGGTACGGAATCGAATCGCCGTCAATCGACATTCAAGTCATTGTCTTTGAAAGGCTCCCCACACAACAACCAAGAAAGATTGTCCGCAGCTGCTCATAATCGAAGGGGGCTCGAATTGTTTCGAAAAGGTCGATTTGCCCTCGCCGGCGAGGAATATAACAAAGCCATAAAATCAGCCCAACTCTTTTTGCCACCATATTATAATCGAGGGTTGGCTTTCAAGGAGATGGGCCAGGATCATAAAGCCATCCTCGATTTCGGCAGCGTGCTCCAAATTGATAGGGAATGTGCCGAAGCTTACAAGAGTCGTGGGCACCTTTGTATCAAACACAAGCTCTTCGTTCAGGCTGAAGCCGATTATACCAATGCTTTGAGAATCAATCCAGAAGACCCTGCGGCCTTTTATTATCGGGGGTGTTGCTATCTTGGAACCGGTAACCTTGAAAAAGCGTTGAATGATTTGACCCAAGTCCTGAA
This sequence comes from Desulfosarcinaceae bacterium, assembly GCA_041557055.1. GTDB lineage: Bacteria > Desulfobacterota > Desulfobacteria > Desulfobacterales > Desulfosarcinaceae > JARRKU01. Next base: position 5,699 of record JBFFHG010000067.1, on the reverse strand, counting down.
ATTGTCGCCCAACGCTGATGAAGGTTACAATAAAAGAGGGCTTGTCCGATTTAAGATGAATCAAATGAATCAATCCCTATCCGATTTCAACAAGGCCATCTTTCTGAAACCGCAGAATGCCCAAGCTTATGTGAATAGAGGCACGGTCAAAACAAGAATGGGGCGTTATAAAAGCGCTGTGAAAGATTTCAGCATCGCCGTGAAAATCAATCCTCAAGACGCTCTGGCATATATCAGCCGTGGGACGGTTTACATGACGCATTTTAAGGATACGGAAAAAGGATGTTCCGACTGGAGAAGGGCATGTGAATTGGGGCAGTGCAGAAATTTCCAACAGGCGGTACAAAGAGGGATTTGTCCAGAATTTTAATCCGTTTTTAATAAAACCACAGCCAATTCAATGCCTTATTATAATCTATAGGCACCCCCCATATTCGTGCGTAAATATACGCTAAGGTGTAACGGCCAGCAATCACCGGGGGCCTGATCGTTGCAATCAATCATCTATCGAGAAAAAATGTTCCGTTAATACTGGAAGGACGGGCCTGCTTTGAAAATTCGGGGAATGAAAACATTTGGCCGGGGGTGAAGGGCTATTCGCTCTTTTTTTCCGTCTTTATCTTGTCCAGGTTGCCCCGCTGAACAGCCGCCTCCCCAAACCGCTCGGCCACCGCGTCCAGGGCCTGATCGACCTTTTCCCATTTTGTATCCCGTATTTGCCGGGCATCCGGGAAAAGATCAGCTTGAATTGTTTTTTCGGCCGGTTGCAACCCGCCGGCGCCCACGCCAACAAGGCGCACGGGTTGGGTCAGGGGGAAGGTTTGCAGCAGTTCCAGGGCCGTCCGGTATATTTTCTCGGCCGATTGAACCGGCTTGGAAAGGGTGCGGCTGCGGCAGTGGCGTTGAAAATCGGATGTTTTGAGAATCAGGGTGATGGTCCGGCCACGGAATTTTTTGTGTCTGAGTTCACGGGCCACCGTCTGGGACTGGGAAAGCAGATAGCGCTTCAGCGTCTCCCGGTCATGGGTGTCCCTGGACAGGGTGGTTTCCGTGCTGATGGATTTGGTTTCGCTTTGGGGGGTGACCGGCGTGTCATCCCGGCCATGGGCGAGATCCGTCAGGCGATGGCCGAATTTTCCCATTTTGCGGACCAGCAATTCCATTGGACACGCTTTGACCTGGCCCAATGTCCGGATTCCCAGCTCCCGCAGTTGTTGCTGGGCGCGTTGGCCCACACCGGGAACCTTGCCGATGGGAAGGGTTTCGACAAAATCTTGAACCTGCTCCGGAGCGATAAGGGTCAAGCCATCGGGCTTGTTCATGTCCGAGGCGATTTTGGCCAGGAATTTGTTGGGGGCCGCACCCACCGAACAGGTCAGGCCGGTTTCTGACCTGATTCTCTCTTTGATGGTGCGGGCAATTTGTCCTGGGAGGCCGTAAAGTCTTTGGGATCCGGTGATATCCACAAAGGCCTCATCAATGGAGACAGGTTCCACCAGGGGTGAAAAATTTGCCAGAATGGCCATAATGCGGCGCGAGAGTTCCGCGTAACGTTTGCGGCGCGGCGGCAAGATGATCAGGTTCCGGCACCGTTGGCGGGCCTGGAAGATGGGCATGGCCGAATGGATGCCGTATTTCCGGGCTTCATAGCTGGCGGCGGCCACCACGCCCCTTTGGGACTGTCCGCCGACGATCACGCATTGGCCCCGCAGAGACGGATCATCCAGTTGTTCCACAGATGCAAAAAATGCATCCATATCAATATGGAGGATAATAGGGCTTGCCATATATTACAAATTTGTTATATCCCTACCGCTATATGCCCGATTTGTATGTAACCAGGTACAACGGTAATCCCGGGGAGCTGAAAGTCTATGAAACGGATCGAAGAGGTAACCCTCCTGTATGAAATCAGTCAAGCGCTCAATGAACATCTGGAACTGAAAAAATCTTTATATAAGGTTTTGGATATTATGTCCAACTCAATGGGGATGGTCAGGGGCACGATCTCCATCCTCAATCCCCTGCGCAATGAAATCAGTATCGAGGTGGCCCACAGCCTGTCGCCCTCAACCATTGAGCGGGTCAAATACAAGCTGGGCGAAGGCATTACAGGCCGTGTGATTCAAACCGGCAAGGCCGTCACCATTCCCAAAATAAGCGAAGAGCCGCATTTTTTAGACCGCACGGCGGCCCGCAAAAAACTCAAGGGGTTCGAGGAGTTCTCTTTTATTTGCGTTCCCGTTAAAAAGAGCAAGCATGTCATCGGGGCTTTGAGTGTGGATCGTCATTTCGACAAAGGCTACGATTTGAACGAGGGTGAACAGCTTTTATCGGTGGTGGCCACCATGATTGCTCAGCATGTTATCAACCTTGAGACCATCCGCCGTGAAAAAGAGCTTTTGCGCGATGAAAACAAACGGCTGCGCAACGAACTGGAAAACAAATACCGTATCACCAACATCGTGGGCAACAGTAACAAGATGCGCGAAGTCTATCAAATGATTTCCCAGGTGTGTAAAAGCAATGCAACGGTGCTGATACGGGGCGAAAGCGGCACCGGCAAGGAGTTGGTGGCCAACTCGGTGCACTACAACAGCAATCGGGCCAAAGGGCCGTTTGTCAAAGTCAACTGTGCCGCCATCCCCGCCAATCTGATCGAGAGCGAACTTTTCGGCCACGAAAAGGGAGCCTTTACCGGCGCTATCAAGCAAAAGCTGGGCAAATTTGAACTGGCTCACAAAGGGACTGTATTTTTGGATGAAATCGGCTCCATCGGCCTGGATGTTCAGGCCAACCTGCTGCGGGTGCTGCAGGAGAAGGAGTTCGAACGGGTGGGGGGGCAAAAGACCCATAAGGTGGACGTGCGCATTATCACCGCCACCAACAAGAACCTGGAGCAGGCCGTGGAAGATGCCTCCTTCCGAGGGGATCTCTATTACCGGCTCAATGTTTTTCCCATCTATATGCCGCCCCTGCGGGAGCGCAAGACAGACATTTTGCTGTTGGCCGATTTTTTTCTTGAAAAGTACAGCAAGGAAAACGACAAGGATATTAAGCGTTTTTCCACACCCGCCATCGATATGCTCATGGAGTATCATTGGCCGGGAAATGTGCGCGAGCTGGAAAACTGCATAGAGCGCAGTGTGCTGCTCTGCGATGGCGGTGTGGTGCACAGCTATCATCTGCCGCCGACCCTGCAGACCGGCGCCGAATCCAACACCCTTCCCGAGTTGTCCATGGAGGATGCGGTGGTCAATCTTGAACGGGAGATGATTATCGACGCCCTTAAAAATACGCGCGGCAATATCACCACCGCCGCTCAGATCCTGAAAACCACGGTGCGCAGATTTGCATACAAAGCCAGAAAATACGGGGTGCATTACCGCCACTATCGATAATTTTTATGCGCGCTTTTAGCCGGTGGATACGCAAATGATACGGTTGCGGCCCCGGGCTTTGGCGCGATAAAGGGCTTTGTCGGCGGCCTCGATGAGGATTTTGGCGGAAAGACCGGTTCTGGGGACCATGGCCGCCACGCCGAAGCTTAACGTGATATGGCCGGTGATCCCCGAGGATTTATGCTCCAGATGAAGCGTTTCAATCGCCTCCCGGACCTCCCTGGTCACGCGTTCGGCGCCATTTATGCCGGTGCCGGGCAGGATAATGGCGAACTCTTCACCGCCGTATCGCGCCACCATGTCCATGGGGCGCTTCAGCGCGCCATAAATGGATTGGGCCACAGTGTACAGGGCCTGGTCACCCTGCAAATGGCCATAGGTGTCGTTGTAGTTTTTAAAGTGATCGATATCGCACATAATCACAGCCAGGTTGGTGGTTTCGCGTTGGGCGCGGCGCCACTCCTGCCCCAGGCGATCTTCGAACCGGCGGCGGTTGGCGATTTGGGTCAAATCATCCAGGGCCGCCAGTCTCTGTAGCTCTTCGTTGGCCTTTTGCAGGGCCGCCTCCACCTGTTTGTATTTGTTGATATCGATGAGGGTGCCGACGATACGCTGCACTTGCCCCTTTTCATTGTATTCCACCGTCCGTCCCCGAGCCTGGAGCCACAGCCATTGCCCGGTTTGGGACAACATCCGGACTTCGATGCTGAATGCATCCTTTTCCAGGTTCGCCAAAGCATTGAAGGTTCCTTCCAGGATGGGCAGATCCTCCGGATGGGTGAGAGCGTTCCAGGTCTCCATGGTATCGGGAAATTCACCGGTCATGTAGCCGAGCATGGCAAACCAGCGGGGGCTGTAATATATTTGACCGGAGATGGGGGCATAATCCCATAAGCCCTCATTGGCTGATTCCAGTGCCAAATTCAGCCGTTTTTCACTGATCGATTTGGCTTTTTCCATTCGTTTGCGCAACAGCGCTTCGATAAAGGCCTGGGTGAGCACTTCAACGTCGAATTGATCGATCAGGGCGTACCCCTCTTGATTATCAGCCAATGCCACGAATCCCGAGATTTGTTGACCCTTGCTTAAAACAACGGCCATCAGGGATTTCAGTTCGGGGTGGCTTTTGGGCAAGGGGCGCCAGGACAATTCCCGGGATTCGTGCCGGATGATGAGGGGGTTGCCCTCCTCCCCGAGACGCCGCCATATTTGCGATATTTCATAATCTCTGGGTTGGTGCGGCGTGATGGCATCCATATCCTGGTTGGGATGGTGAAGGGCCGCGATATGCCAACGTCCTTCACGCTGTTCGGCAATGAACCCGAAGGGACTGGATGTCAATTTTCTTGCACATTCCAAAAAGGTGTCGGTCAGGGTCTGATCGCTTTGATCGGTCAAGGTTTGTTGAAGGATATGATTGATGGCATCCAACAACTTGGACTTGCGTTCGATCTGTTCTTCAGCCAGATCCCGTTCCAGCACTTCCAGTTGGAGGCGATTGTTGGCCTTGATCAGTTCGGTGGTGCGTTCCTGAATCCGTGCTTCCATTCCGGAGTGATGCTTGCCCATCTTCTCCCTGAGTTGACGCGCCGAACTGAGGCTGTGGGTCAGTTTTTGGTTATGATGGGCCAGCCCGGCAAGGCGGTGGATGAGGTCGTCAATCCAACTCAATATTTTGTTGAAACTCTTTTTATCCCCTTTGGGCAACTGGTTCAACTTGTTGAGCAACATATCGATATCTATGCCGATTTGGCCTTTTTGGATCTTCAATTGCTCCATGGGGAGCGTGTGGGCGCAATATTGGCTGATCCACCAGTCGGCCAGGTGCCGGTCATCAATCCTGATGGGTACCGCCGCCCTGAGAATCCCCAGGCTTTCACATGGCCGGCAAGCTGTATGAACGTGGCTGTCGTTTGCGGCGGTCATGGAGCGGGATACGTCCATGCAGCGGGCAAAACCCTGGGCGTATTTTCGTACCAGGCGGCAAAAAGCGATTTCGTTGCTCGGCAGGGTCAACAGGTTGCCGTCCGCGTCGGTAATGACCGATGCAACGTTGTGGATCTGTGCCAGAAGATCCTGAAGCTGCTGCAACTCCGGCAGCGGGATCAAGTCCAGGAGCGAGTCGTTCGTTCGGACGGATTCCAAAGGATTGATGTTGTCATTTTGGGGCGTTCGGTGCATGGCGCAAGACCTTGGGGCTTGCTCAAAAATAGCCTCACAGCGGATGCATTCCAGCCCAAATCCGGGCGGTTAAAATGCAAATCCATTTTTGAGCGAACCCCTGACAATAGAGAGAAG
>JBFFHG010000066.1:0-9347 GCA_041557055.1 Desulfosarcinaceae bacterium | reverse complement strand
TGGCGATCAGTGTCAAGATGGGCAGCCTCTTGGGCCGCACCTTGGGTGTCGGTGCGCGTTCCAGTTGGATTAAACGCTTGGCGGTTGGTTTCCTCCCAACCGCGGGGCGGCGCTTTGTTTTAGGACGGCCCTTGGGCGCCGGAGGCGGAGTTTCCTTTGATAACGCGGCTTCATCTTTAAGCTTGAGACTCTCCATCAAAACGTGCATCAAGGGCTGTTTGATCTCATCTTTTTTGGAGGCAATCTGGGGTTCGATATCGATGGAGACGTCATCCCAGCTAATAATGTGATAAGCGGCATCGCGGCCGGCGATATCATCCAACCGGGCGGCAATCAGATTGCCTTCGGATAAATACAGGGTCCCCACCCGGTGTCTTGAGGTCACCCGCAAGGTGAATGAGGATTTTTCCATTTCGGCCATCTGAAGAAAAGAGGGCAGGCTGATGCCATGAATCTGACCTCCGATATCGGCATCCATCTGCTCAAATACCTGATGGGAAATACACTGATGAACCAGAGCCTCCAATTGCTGGTAATCTTCATCGGTCATCCAGTCCGAGCAGTATCCCAAATGGATCTCGATCTTGGCTTTATTACGCCGCCAGGGCCACAACGCACCGTAAAACTGACCGGTTTTAAGCTCAACCAGAAACAGGGATTGATCCTTTTCAATCCCGCCCAGGTACTTGATGACCGAACTCTTGCGTAATTTGCGGGGCAGTACTTTGCCGGCCGGTTTCACCGGGGGGCCGAAAAATTTGGAAAACAGATTTTCCAGGTCGGCAATGCCGCGCTTAATTACAGTTGTTTGATAAAGACTGCGGGACTCTTCGTAAAAACGTTTACTATTATCCGGCAGGCCGTTAATATCCTGGATCAATTCAATAAAGTCGTCCAGAATCTTAATGTTGGCTTTTAAATCAGCAATTTCATCACTGTCACTGGTTAGAAATTTGGCAACGAGCTGTTGGTCCATTCAAACTGCTCCTTGGAGTGGTGTCCAGACCAGCATTAACCTGCTGAATGTTTTTATTTTTTAGCCAAAACAATATAAAGAAAAAACCAACTGATGTCAAAGGCAAGATGCCTATAAGAACCGTATGAACGCCATGGCCGCGGCCGCGGCCAGGATATGGAATAAAATGGCGGGGAACAGGCTTTGGGAACGTTCCCGAACCATTCCCAGGGAGATACCGAAAACAGCCGCGGAGAACAGGACCAGAGCCAATCGCCAGTAAGAGTCCTGCACGTCGCCTGATTCAGTGGTAAGGAAAAGCGCAAAAACGAAACCGGTGTACAACAGGGCGCTGCCCAACACGGGCCAGGAAAAAAACCAGCGGGTGTCATAACGCTGAATGCGGGCCCCCTGGGTAAGAAGACCGTGGACCAGGCTTCGAAAGAGCAATTCAGCACCCAGGGGCATTGCCAACATGCACAGAAAAAGGATATGAAGCCAGCCGGTATCCTTGACCAGCCCCAAAGGCGCCCATACGCCGCCTGTCATGCCCGATAAAACAACCAGGGGTAAAAGCAGCCACCATTTGTTTCCCACGGATCGAATCCACCCATATTGCCAGGGACGGCAATAGGAAATAATTATCAAAGCACCGCCGGTAGCGGCTATGAGGGTGAGGATGAACCCGGTCTGCGGCATCGACCATAAAAAATTAAGGTCGGCGGAGGAGGTCCACTGGCCCGGTTTCCAGTAGAGCCGAACAAGATGGGCAATTAAAACCACAAAGCCCGCCATGGCGGCTGTCTGGCCGAAACGATACAGGTGTTGCCCCAATCCCTCCCGGCTGGCGGCCTCCCGGCAGTATTTGGCGATTTCAGCCGGACTGAGCCTGGTTCCGGTTTCACGCGGAGAGCCGCCGATATCGGCCGCTCCGCCCCACTTGTTGGCCCGGGTGCGACATTTTACTGCCGGATCCATGAAGTTGAGGCGGTCATAAATATCGTCCAGGGTGATGGGCATGAACAGATCCATTTGGCGCACGGTATAACTCTCAGGCCCCTTTTTCAGGAAGACAACGCCCAATCGATTCCCGTAGAGTTTGTTGAGATGGGGTTCGATTTCGTAAATCCCCATATCCGCTTCCACCACAGCGGCAATTCGTTGTTCGGTCAAATCGACGCGAGCCAGCTCTTCAATGCCTCTGAAATCAGCAAAATCGCTGGGTTTATAGAAAATCTGATCGATTTTCTGCAGAATCGATGCCGAATAGGTCAGAAAATCGGTTTGCGCCCAACGCCCCTCTTTTTTCAGAACGATTTCATCGCTGCGCAGATGGTCGATCACACGCTGGAGTTTGCGCACCAGTTCAGGGGGCAGGGCGCTTAACTCTTTAAGCTCAAGGCCCAAAGCGTCAATTACGCCCTCATAACGAACCAGGGCGAAAAGAATACGCCGCTGGGTGATTTCCTGGCGGCCGATGCGGGCATGATTCAACAAAATCCAGATAGCCAGCAAGGTATCCAGATCCGGTTCATTGGCAAATATATTCCACTCCCGCCCCTGCAAGTCCAGTCCTTTCATATACATAACAAGGGTTTGTTCGCAGGTTGCCAAGGTAAAAGCGCGCACGCAGCCTTCATGGTGGTCCAGGTTGTAAACCTGTCGCTCGTGGTCCATAAAAGGCTCGCACTGGGCCACCCCGTCCAGAAAAATGGTTCCGCCGGGTGACTTGCGGGCCACCGATCCGGTAACTGACAGGCCGCTCTCAACGTGAACATTCAGATTGGGAGCTTCAAGGCAGATCAAAACCCGTTCATCCCCATTGGTTTTAATGATATAGCGTTCGGGAAGAAGGTTGCAGGCCTTGGAATTCACCTGGGCGGTGGAAAGGGACGGATTATCCTCGGTGTCGGACTGCAGGACGCCGTCTTGGGACTGGTTGGCCAACTTTTTATGTTGTAAAGCACTCATGAATTGGTTCCGGAATCGACAGATGCCGGCCGAAATACAGCAGGGCGGTGCATCGACGATCGCATAAACTTTTCATCCCAATCTGACGGGCGCAACGCACACGGCTTCTCTTAAGCGATCAACCAACCGAAGAACTGTCCTATTGGATTGTTCCGGCTTTGGAAACTGTTTCAACCTGCCGCCTTTCAGCCGAACGTCAATCATACGGACAGACTATCAATATCAGTCACCGGTCCGGGGGTCAAGCTTGTTGAATTTGTCTCGCGATGGACGGATGGGGAGTAATCATGCCAACCTGGCAACGGCGACTTGCAGCACAGCCTAAAAAGCCGCATTTATGCCCCTAAGCTCGATTTTTGACGGTTTTTTTCTCATTCGCGGTAAGATTGATGACAAATCCCTGGTAGTGAGATCTCCCGCTGATTTCATTGTGAACGGCTTTGGCAGATATCATCACCTCAATGGTATCATTTTGCTTTCTCCGCAGTCGGGTTTTATAGTTAGTGAACTGCCCCTTCTCTTCAAGCAGGGTTCTCAAACGCGTGCGATCCTCGGCCGCGATAAAGTGTTGCCGGCCCGCATCGTTGATGGTTGAAATCAGCTCCAAAGGGGATTCATATCCCAACATGCGCGCCAGGGAGGGGCTGGCGCTCAGAAAACGCCCCTGGGGTGTTATCTCAAAGATGCCTTCGATGGCGGTTTCATAGATGGTGCGATACCTTTTTTCACTGGCCCGAAGATCTTCATGGGCCTGTTTAAGAGCGATGGTTTTTTGCTTGACGCGAATTTCCAGATTCTTGTTGAGATCCTCCAGTTTTTGCGTGAGAGTGACCCGGCTGTCCGTTTCATCCTCTCGCGAGTTGGGGCCGGACCGGGCCGCATTAAGCAAATTATTGTACTTTTCCTCATAGGCCCGCAAAGCCTCCCGGGTTTCCTTCAACTCCATCATTTTTGTCCGCACCTGGTTTTCAAGCCGACGGTTCATCTCTTCCAGACGGCTTTTTAGACTGACCCGGCGATTCAACTCCTTTTTCAAATTCAATACGGTTTTGATGCGCGCCCGCACCACAGGCAAGCTGAAGGGCTTTGTGATGTAGTCCTGGGCGCCGATTTCCAAACCTTTGACTTCATCTCGAAATTCGGATCGGGCCGTAATAAAAATAACCGGGATATCACGGGTCTCAACCTCTGATTTCAGCCTTGAAAACAGCTCATAGCCATCCATGCCCGGCATCATGACATCCAGAAGAATCACATCCGGCCGCTTGGATGAAAGGGCGATTTCCAGAGCTTTTTCAGCCTGGGTGACAACCAGAATCTCATATTCACAGGCCAAATTTTCAATCAGCGGCCGGATACTGTCTGGATTGTCATCCACAACCAAGATGGTTTCACTGGCCGGCGCGGAATCCTGGCCCTCTTTCAGCGGTATAAACTGAATTGTTTTGCACGGGGAAGGCAAATTCAGGCCCTTCAGGGAATTGACGACCCGTTGATGACGCTTGAAAAACAACGCCAGGGCCGGCCCCATGGCTTTTCCGGATTTTGATGCCAGATACGGTTCCAGGTCCGTGGCCGCGGCGAAAAGCGCATCAGCACCAATGTTTCCCGAACCTCCTTTTATTGAGTGAACCAGGCGTCCGGCTTGCTCAATATCTTCTTTCTCAAAATACTCTTTGAGCTTTTCTTCAGCATCTCCAAATTCCACAAGAAAGCAGCCTAGCAACTCTTTAAGCAGGCCGGTTCTGCCGCCAATCCGATTCAGAGCGCTATCGACATCAATTCCCGCGATATTTGCAGGCATATCTTCCCAGGAATCCCCCACCGAGATCGGGTCTTGTATGAAATGTTCCTGAAGTTTTTGGCATGAGCAATCTTTAATATGTTTGGCCAACGCCTGGGATAGCTGCTGCGCATCGATGGGTTTGATAACAATGTCGTTCATACCGGCGTCCAGGCATTTTTCCTGCGCATAACGCTGTGCATGGGCCGTCATGGCGATAATCGGCAGGGTTTTGAAAAAGGTGTCGCGGCGAATGATGCGCGTGGCTGTAAAACCGTCCATAACGGGCATCTCCAAATCCATCAGAACGGCATCATAAGTCAATTTGTCGCTCTCCTTGCTCTCCTGGAGCTTCTGCACGGCTGCTTTTCCATTGGACACGACATCAACCTGAACACCTAACATTTTCAGCAGCCCCGCAGCAAACTTTTGGTTGATCACATTGTCCTCAGCCAGCAGAAGGTTCGCGGGGGCGGGCTTGCAAATCTGGTGATCATCATGAATTTCGGGCAATCCTTCAGCCATCAAGCCAGTGTCCTCTTCAGCCTTTGTTTTGCGACCGGTTCGACCGGTTGCATCACCTGCTGTGGTCTAAACACCGGAAGCTGACGAATCAGGCCGGTGCTGCAATAGAACAAGGGGTATGCTAAAATTGACTGTACGATGATAACCATGGCTGCTTCCTTAAGCGGCAAAACATGCGTCCAAACCAATGAAAAACCAAGGGGCCTTCCCGCAAAGCATCAGGATATCAAAGAACACTCGGTTCATTAAACGAGCGACGTTTATCTTAAGACAGATGACTTACAGAGACAAGCCATAATTGTCTGGCGCCGGGCAATGCCGGACATCAAATGCACGACGGCCTGAAACCGGGAACGATTCAGCAGGTCCCGCGCGACAAACCATGAGCAAACAAAAAATTAACATTTTGACTTTTCCCTAACATTTATCTAACAAACGGCAAATAAATACAGGTTGCAAATCGTGGGGCGGGCCGACAAACCCGCCCCTGAATCTGTCTGCAGAATGCTTAATTGGATATTTACATGAATATTTATGTTTTTGCGGTGGGAATATTGTTTACCGTGGCGATCCTTGATCTGATGGTCGGCGTAAGCAATGATGCGGTCAATTTTCTGAATTCGTCGGTGGGCTCCCGGGTGGCCCCGCGGCACACCATCATGATCATTGCCAGTTTGGGCATTTTGGCCGGCGTCACCTTTTCCGGCGGCATGATGGAGGTGGCCCGCAAGGGCATCTTTCATCCCAAATTTTTCGTGATGCCCGAATTGATTACCATTTTTTTGGCCGTCATGATCACCGATATCCTTCTTCTGGATCTGTTCAACACTTTCGGCCTGCCCACTTCCACAACGGTCTCGGTTGTGTTCGAATTGCTGGGGGCGGCGATTGCCGTCTCCATTGTCAAAATCACCCAAAGCAACCAAAGCATGATGGCCCTGGCCCAATATATCAATACCAGCAAAGCCCTGGCCATTATCTCCGGAATTCTGCTTTCAGTGGGGATCGCTTTTGTGTGCGGCGCCATTGCCCAATTTTGCACCCGGATGTTGTTCACCTTTGACTATGAAAAACGCCTGCGGCGCTATGGCGGACTTTGGGGCGGCCTGGCCCTGACCATGATTACCTATTTTATGTTGATCAAAGGCGCCAAAGGCGCTTCTTTTATGACCGCCGAAATGATGGCCTGGATCAACACCCATACCTGGACCATCATCGGTGCGGGGTTTGCCGGCTTTACGGTCTTGTTTCAACTGCTGACCATGTTGACCCGTTTCAACATTCTTAAACCGGTTGTTCTGGCCGGAACGTTTGCGCTGGCAATGGCTTTTGCCGCCAATGACCTGGTCAACTTCATCGGCGTCCCGCTGGCCGGCTTTCATTCCTTTATTCTGGCCAAAACCAGCGCCGATCCGCTCACCATCCCCATGGCGGCCCTGCAAAAAAAAATCCCCACCAACACCCTGTTTTTATTAGTAACCGGCGCCATCATGGTGGCCACGTTATGGCTCTCGCGCAAGGCTCGTACGGTAACAAAGACAGAGGTGAGCCTGGGGCGTCAGGATGAAGGCCTGGAACGATTCGACGCTTCCCAGCTTTCACGCATCATTGTGCGTATGGCGGTCCGTTTGCTTGATTCCGGCGGCCGGATTTTTCCCGCCCCCCTCCGCCTGTGGACCCGCCGTCGCTTTGCAGGCAGCGGATTGCAGCCCAAAACCGGCTACGACGGCAGCGTACCCGAATTCGATCTGCTGCGCGCAAGTGTGAACCTCATGGTGGCCAGCGCCCTGGTAGCCTGGGCCACCAGTATGAAACTCCCCCTGTCAACCACCTATGTGACCTTTATGGTGGCCATGGGCACCTCGCTGGCGGACCGGGCCTGGGGGTTGGAAAGCGCCGTCTATCGGATCACCGGCGTGTTGACGGTTATCGGCGGCTGGTTTTTTACAGCGCTGATGGCGTTCAGCATCTCACTGGCCTTTGCTTTCGTACTTGCATTGCTCAATAAGTGGGTGGCGATCTTCCTCCTGCTGGCAGTGGTCGGCATCATCATTCTTCGAAACTTCAAAATCCACGGCCGCAGGGAAAAAGCCGCTAATGAGCTGGAATTATTGGATTTAAAGCGGGTCACCGACGCCGATTTCGCAGTGCGTACCTGTTTCGAGCACTCCGGCCGATTTCTATCGGTGGTCAATGCAAATCTTTCTCAATGTTTTGAAGGGGTTATTACCAAAGACCGCAAATTGCTCAAACAACTGCGCCGTGAGACCAGCAAAATTCAAGCATGGTCCAATATCATCGTGGCCAATATCTTCAAAACCCTGCGGTTGCTGCACAACGAAGATGTCAAGCGCGCCGGCAAATATGCCTATGTGATTTCCGCCCTCCAGGAGATTACCGAAAGCCTGCGGGACCTGATTTTGCGATGTCATGTGCACACCTGCAACCAGCACGCCGGCCTGCTGCCGGCCCAGAAAAAAGAGCTGCAGCAAGTTCGCAAACAGGTGGAAGCGCTGCTGGAAGGAACGGCCGACATTATGCTCAACCGCAAGCCCTTCCAGTATCGAGAACTGGCGGCTCACTACGTGGAACTCAAGCACCTGCTTGAAGAGTACGATCGCAACCAGATTGATCGTATTCGCAAAAGCCTGTCCAAAACGCGCCTGAGCATTCTGTTTTACGGCATCAACAACGCCTGTTTAAAAATCAGCGAACAGACCATTCAACTTATCAATATATTTGAAGAGACCTTCCTGTTGAAGGAAAAAGACAAAGAGTGAGCGATTGATTCATGCGCGGCCTTGGCTTCGGACAATTTTAATCCTCCCAGGTAAACTTTTTTCCCGCCCGAACGTCTGAGCTTTCAAACTGCGAACGTCTATCAAGGGAGGCACATCATGAAGATTACAAAGTTTAAGATTGTTACAGGCGCGGCAATTGCCATGTTTCTGCTGACCGGAACAGTCTGGGCGGATGGCAACAGGGGAGGGAAACATCGCAACGGCGGCCACGGGTATCGGCAACACTATCACCAACACCCCGGACCGAACCATCATAAACCGGTACCGTATAAACACCACCGGCACTTCAGGCCCAAGTACGACCATCGCTATTATCACCAGCCCCGGCATCACCATCCTCATCCGGTTCATGGGCCCCGGCACCACCACCTCCGGCCTTATTATGGCAGCGGGTACGGCCTGCACCTGTCCATCTTCGATCCCTTTTTCACATTCGGTTTCAGCACCGGCGGCCATAGGTAACAGGCCGGTCGGAATGGGCATTGAAATTTGACACCCACACCTGTTCATTTTTTTGAGGGGGCGCCCATGGGCGGGCCATTTCATGGCGAATATTCATGCCGCGCCAGGACCTTGGCACTATGAATCAAACAACGCGCCGACGCTTTCTCCGGTATGAATGCGCTTGACCGCCTCGGCCATCAGCGGCGCCACGGAGATAATTTTTAATCGATCGATCTTTTTGGACCCATCCACATGGACCGTGTCGGTTACCACAAACCGGTCCACCCCGGAAGCCGCCAGATTGGCAGGCGCCTGGCCGCATAAAACCCCATGGGTGGCCCCCATGACCATGCTTTGGACACCAGCCTGAAGCAGGGTCCGGGCGGTGGCAGACAGGGTGCCGCCGGTGGAAATTTCATCATCGAAAATAATGGCGTCCCTGCCTTTCACATCGCCCACCACCAAACCTTGCCGCACCTCGGTGTCGCCCATGCGCCGTTTGTCGATGATGGCCATGGGCACATTGAGATGGGCGGCAAATCTGCCCACCCGCTTGGCGCCCCCGGCATCGGTGGCGACAGCCACCGCATTGGAAAGATCCATGGTTTGCTTGATATGATCGGCAATCAGAGGAATGGCCGTTAAATGGTCCACCGGCATACTGAAAAAGCCATGCACGGCGTCCGAATGCAGATCCATGGTGAGCACCCGGTCAGCCCCGGCCGCTTTGACCAGGTCGGCCATCAACCGTCCGGTGATGGATATGCGCGGGGCATCCTTTTTATCCGAACGGGCATAGGAGAAATATGGGATAACCGCTGTGATGCGTTTGGCCGATGCGCTGCGCAACGCGTCCATAATGATGAAC
>JBFFHG010000065.1:0-9471 GCA_041557055.1 Desulfosarcinaceae bacterium | reverse complement strand
GACGATCAAAAAACAGGGAATCAGAAACACCAGGGCGTATTTGGCAATATAGCCGAAAAAACTCGGCATGGGCGTACCGGCCTCTTCGGCGATGGAACGGACCATAAAGTTCGGCGCATTGCCAATGTAACTGCAAGCGCCGAAAAACACGGCGCCCGAAGCGATGGCCTTCAAATAGATGCCGTTTTCATCAATCAGAAGAACAACGGATTGCGCCTCGGGCATACCGGCATAGAAACTGCCCAGGGCGGAGTTGAAAAAGGTTAAATAGGTGGGGGCGTTATCCAGAAAACCGGACAAGATCCCGGTGACCCAAAAATAATGGACAGGCTCTTTAACCCTGAAAATGAGAAAAGCCAAAGCCCCGTTTTGACCGGCCTTGAGAATCAGAAGACAGGGGATCATGGTGATGAAAATGCCGATAAAAAGATAGGCCACCTCCTGGATCGGGAACCAGGAAAATTCATTGTCCCGGCGGATGCTCGCCGTTGTGGCGGCCAGCGACAGCATTCCCATGACGATGAGCATCAAATCGCGAATCCAGTCCTGAACGCCCCGATGAACCCCCAGGGTGTTCAGCTCGCCCCAATCGACCATACCGCTGAAAAGCACCGCGCCCACGATACCGGCCAGAAATATGAAGTTGTACGTTCCTTCCAGCGCCAGGGGAACCCGCTCCCGGGCTTGGTCGGAACCGCTTTGGCCGGCGGACGCGGGGGCTTTGGCTTTTTCCTTGCGGTAAAAATAGGTGTCCATTGCAAAATAGATGATCAACAGTATAACCGCCACGGTTATCATATGGGGACTTATGTTCAGTGTCCAGAAAAAGGGCACGCCGTGCAAAAAGCCCAAAAAAAGGGGCGGATCTCCCAATGGGGAGAGAGCGCCCCCGACATTGGCGACCAGGAAGATAAAAAAGACCACCATAAAGGTCCGGTTTTTGCGGTTTTTGTTGGCCCGTAAAAACGGCCGGATCATCAGCATGGCAGCGCCGGTGGTTCCCATCCAGGATGCCAGGACCGTGCCGATGGCCAGCATGATCACATTGACGATGGGGGTGCCGCGCAAAGTGCCGCGCAACAGAATGCCGCCCGATACCGTGTAAAGAGACCACAAAAGAATAATGAAAGGCACATAATCGGCAAGCATAATATGCAAAATTTCGTATGTGGCTGAGCCCTTATGGACAATGGTGAAGGGCACCGCCATGCACAGAGCCCAAAAGCCCGATATTTTACCGAAGTTGTGATGCCAGAAATCAGGTGCCGCCAATGGCCAGAGCGCTATTGAGAGAAGCATTCCCGCAAACGGCAAGCAGCTCCAAATGGGAAGGTGCGCACCCAGATCGCTTTCATGGTTGGAAGAAGCAGCACCTTCGGCGGGTTGCAAAACAATCGTTTCAATATGGCCCGCTGGCAAAGAGGAAGATGTTGCGCCGGCTCTCCCTGAAAAAGCGCCCAAGACGAGCCACACAATCAACAATACGCCCAAAAGGCCGCCACAGATACCGGTTTGAAAACGGATCATGGGTATGCTCCGGGAAAAAAGATGTGAACTGCGACATCGGGTCAATAATGTCTGCCCAAACCGTGTCACAGCGCATTCGAAACGTTACGAAGCGCCAACCAGTTGGCAAATCATCTCTTGTGCAAGTTCCAGCGACAGCTTGCTCATATTCAGCGTGATATGGTAATGTTCCGGGTGGTCATAGTCACTCTTGTGCAATTTTCGGTATAGCGCCGTGCGGCGTTTGTCTTCCGCAGCGACCACCTGCACGGCTTGGGTTCGAGCTAAATTATAATGGGTCTGCATGAAACGAATGCGGTCTTCTTTATCCGCGATGAGCAGCACATGAGATACATTTTTATGATCTTTAAGAATATATTGGCCGCCGCGACCGAGAATCACGCAATTATCTTCGGAAGCAATCTGCGTAATAATCTGGTCCAGCAGATCGAGGTAAATATCTTCGTCGATATAGCCTCTCTGATCGTCGATGATTCTGTCCACCAATCCTCTGGGGACAACGCTGCTGATGAATCTTTGCAGCTTGCCGCCGGCTTCCTTTTCGATGGAGTGCACCCAGCTCTGCGACACCCGCGCCTTTTTGGCGATCAATCGAATAATCTCATCACTGACAAAAGCATAGCCGATTTTATCGGCAATCTGTTTTCCCAGCGTCAACCCGCCGGCGCCGAATTGTCTGGAAATCGTAATGACCGGCATGCGCCCATCCCCTTTTGTCTGAAAATCAAACAGCAAGATATGTATAAGGAACGTAATGAAAAAATGGCTCTCAGTCAACATTGAAATCGCCATTCATCAATTAAATTTTATTCAAAACATATATTTAACTAGAACGATTGACAACTATAATTTAAATTTGGTATTCACAACTTCGTTAAAAGATTTACCGGCTTCTAATATCGTTGATTGATCACACTGGAAGCGCTATAATAGCGCATGTTCTCTGACTTTAAAAAGCATCGGGAATGGACGGAACACCTTTCGGTGGTCATGCAGATCGGATTGACAATTGCCGGATGCATCGTGTTCTGTTTTTTCATCGGGCGCGCCCTGGATCGCTGGCTTGGAACGGGAGGCGTTTTCATCACCATTTTTATTCTGCTGGGAATTATCGGCGGAGCGAATGTCGTATATCGGCAAATAATGGACGTTTTACAGGAAGATCAAAAGAAAAAAGAATCTCCTGATGATGAACGAAGTTAGACAAATCCAGAAAGATTATTGTTCCCAAGCCATGCTCCTGGCCATTGGCACCGCACTTTTCTTCCTTGCCATGGGGGCCAGGTCCATATCCAAGGGGCTGATTCTCGGCACCCTGTTCAGCATCATCAATTTTATTCTGATGGCCCGGGGACTGCCCTTACAACTGAACAAAAGCCGGGGGAAGACTTTTTTGGCTTGCCTCGGAAGCATCTGGGTGCGCTACATTTTGCTGGCGCTGCCATTGATTGTCGCCGCGAAATTTCAAGTAATCAATTTCTTTGCCACCGCTGTTGGCATTTTGATGGTCCAATTGGTTATCCTGGGCCATCATTTGAGTCGAATGGTGACCTTTATGCGCTGAAAGCGTTACCCTGTATGGACACCGCTCCTGAGCAGTCAATTGGAGGCGGATACCTGGTCAAGATAGGCTTCAACCCTTATCGGCAGGAACAAAAAGGCGATGCAGGAATTAGGCAAAATTCATCAGTTGGTCTTCAGTGTTTTCGGCTACAAAATGGTTTTCAATCTCGATGCCATGGTAATGACGTGGATCGTCATCTGCTTTTTACTGCTTTTCGGATGGGCCTGTTCTTCACGACGCGCCATGATCCCCAATCGTTTTCAGGTCGTCGGAGAGCTTCTCATTTCCAAATTGTATGAGCTTACCGAAGACGCCATGGGCAAGGAACTGGCAAAAACCTATGCCCCCATGGTGTGTGCCCTGTTCCTGTTTATGGTGCTGTGCAATTGGATCGGCATCATCCCGCACCTTGAAGAACCCACCAAAGATCTCAACACCCCCCTGAGCCTGGGACTCATGGGGTTTGCCATAGCCCATTACGTGGGAATCAAAACCAAGGGATTCAAGGCTTATATCAAGGAGTATTTTGAACCCATGTTCTTCATGATGCCGCTGAACGTAATCAGTGAATTAGCTAAAATCGTATCCATCTCCTTTCGTTTGTTCGGCAACATCATGGGCGGATCGATCATTATACTGGTCGTATCCTATTTAACCTACAACGTCATTTTGCCTCCTTTTCTCAATGCCTTTTTCGGTTTTTTCGTGGGGGCGATCCAGGCGTTTGTTTTTACAATGCTTACCGTGGTCTATATTTCAACCCAAGCAAAGTAATCGATTATGCAGCATGATATTCAGGTCTGGCTCAAAATAGGCGCATATACCGGGGGCGGTTTGGCTATCGGTCTGGGTGCTGTCGGCGCAGCAATCGGAGAGGGCTATACAGCGGCCAAGGCCAATCTGGCCATCTCACGCAATCCTGCAAGGGCCGGCGATATTTTCAAATCCATGCTGGTCGGCCAGGCCATTGCCGAGTCGGCCTCCATCTTCGCGCTGGTTATTGCCATGATCCTGCTCTTTTCAGATTTTACGGCCACCAGTTTTGTTTCGGTATGGGCCGTGCTCTCCGCAGGTCTGGCCATGGGATTCGGTGCCATCGGTTCGGGAATCGGGTCCGGCTTGCCCTCCGGCGCCGCTTGCGAGGGCACCAGCCGTCAGCCGGCCCTGGCGGGACGGTTGACAACCAACATGCTGATTGGTTCGGCGGTTTGTCAGACGCCCTCCATCTTTGCCCTGGTTATGGGATTCATCCTGATCTTCAGCGATTATTCCGCCAAACCCTTTTCACCGACATGGGCGGCCGTTATGGGGGCGGGGTTGGCCACCGGCCTTAGTGCCATCGGTTCGGGTATTGGCGGTGGACTGGTGGCCCAAACCAGTTGCGAGGGGATTGCGCGCCAACCCAAATCCGCAGGCCCGGTGACGAACATCATGCTGCTGGGCCAGGCCATCAGCCAAACCCCCGCCATTCTGGGTTTGCTGATCGGATTTATTTTGATTTTCAAGGGGTTTGCGGGAAGCGAAACCATCGCACCGGCCATGGCATTGCTCAGCGCCGGGTTGTGTATGGGCATCGGCGGTATTGGGCCGGGAATCGGTGAAGGCATAGCGTCCAGCGGCGGTGTCGCCTGGATCGCACGCAACGTAGAAAATGTCGGACTGATAACACGGACCATGCTCGTTGGCATGGCGGTGGCCGAATCCACAGCGATTTACGCCATGGTCATTGCCCTGGTCCTCATCTTTGTCGTTTGACGGTCTTGTAACCTTTTGAAAATAGCTTTTGATTTCAAAATATTGGCGTATAACATAAAATTTCTCTCAGGGAGGATCCAATGGCAATCGAAGGGGTAGATCTTATCAAAGCGGCCGCTTATCTTGGAGCCGGCATGGCAATGGGACTCGGGGCCATCGGCCCGGGTATCGGTGAAGGAATGGCGGCGGCAAAGGCCTGTGAAGCCATCGGCAAAAATCCAAAAGAGGCCGGCCTGTTGACCCGTACCATGCTGGTGGGGCAAGCGGTATCGGAATCCACCGGCATTTATGCCCTGGTCATCGCCCTGCTGCTTTTGTTTGTCGTATAGCGGCAGAACTGCGGTATCCTAAACAGGCAGGTTGGCAAATCCATGCAGATCATCGAAACCATTGCATTGATCACAATTAATGAAACGCTGATTTTTCAGCTGATTTCATTTCTCTTGTTTCTGTTCATTCTCAATCGGATCATGATCCGCCCTTTGCGCCGGGTCATGGGTGAGCGAGAGTCGTTATTGGAACGCATTTCCCAGGAGATCACCACCACCAACCAGGACTATCGCGACATTGAGCAACAGATCGAAGTCCAGGAAGCTGCCGCCCGCAAGGCGGCATTTAAAATAAGGGATGATATCGAAGCCTCGGGCCACCACTTGGCGGACGACATTCTGACCGGAACCAGGAAAGAAATCAATGCATTGAAAGCTAACGCACGAAAAGAAACAGCTTCCCGGCTTGCGGCTGCGCGCCAGGAGATTGAAAAAGAGGCGGCAATGATATCGGACCGGATGATTGCCGCCCTGATCGGACAAAGGAGTGCGCCTTGAAAGACCAATTCATATTCCGGGCGACAAGAATAGGGCTGGCCCTTTCGATGATCTTGACCTGTTGGGTGGCTAACGCCTGGGCGGCTGACAATTTTGAATTTAACCGGCAAACCTATGATTTGATGATGCGATGGCTGAATTTCATTATTTTAGCTGCGTTGATCATCAAATATGCACGCCGGCCAATCGCCAATTTCCTTACGGAAAAGAGGGATGAGGTAACGATTGCCATTGAGAGGCTTGAAGCGCAGAAGCGGGCTGCAAAGGAAAAATTGCTTGAGTGCCGGAAAAAATTGGCCGTCAGCGAGGAGCGCCTGGTCCAGATCGAAAACAAAATTGTCGCAGAGGGTGAGGCCCGAAAAGCCCAACTCATCGCCGACGCCCAAAACGACAGCCGCATCATGATGGAGACGGCCCGGTTGAGAATCGCCCACCAGATTCGGGAGACCCATGCTCGAATCAAATCCGAATTGATCGATACCGCCGCCCAGACAGCCATTGCCAAACTGCCGGGTTTGCTCACAGCCGAGGACCAGGAGCGGCTGATCCGCAAATGGATGGAAGCAGCCCAAAACTGATCCTGTTCCGTCCCGTCTGCTATAACAAAAAACCATCAACCATAAAGGAAAACCTTGATTTAAGTATGGGGTATTTGATAACCAAATGCCAAGCAGATGGGTCTGTTTGAAAATGGTCATCGGCTCATGGATGCGGCAGCGGCTCCAGGACCGCACAGCACGGTTGCAAATTTTACAATGCGGAAGGCAAAACGAGGTACGATCATGGCACAAGAAGACGAGCAACTCTCTGTTGATGAATTTGTTCAAAACCAGATTAAAAAATGGCAGACCATGTACACTGCCAAAGACAAGAAAAAAAAGGCTCATTTACCGGTCATCACCGTCTCAATGGAGCCTGGCGCCGGCGGCTGCCTTATCGGCGAGCAGGTCGCCAATCGCCTGGGACTGGACTTTTTCCACCGTGACATGATTCATAAAATCTCGGAAAGCGCCCGCATCAGCACGACCGTTGTCGAGTCACTTGAAAAAGAGAGGTTATCGGGCGTACAGGATTTCATTGCCTCCATTGTCAAAGACCAATACATCCATCCCAGCATCTACCTGGATCATCTCATGACCGTGGTGGGGACCATCGGCAAACACGGCCGGGCTGTCGTTGTGGGCCGCGGCGCCAACTTTATCGTTCCGCCCAAAGATCGATTTGCCGTGCGTGTGGTCGCGCCCCTGGACATGCGCGTCGAGAATGTGGCCAAAAGGTTCAGCGTGCCCACCGATACGGCCAAACGCAGGGTTCTGGTACGTGAGAACCGCCGCCAGGCTTTCGTACGCCAATCCTTTAATGCCGATATCTGTGATCCCGTTAATTACGACCTCATAATCAATACCGGTAACATAAGTGTTGAAACGGCTGTGGATGCAATTGTCGGCTCGGTAATGGGCCGTCTCAAATCCAGCCGGTACTTATAAAAAACCACAACCAATGTCCCGCCCGTCGTCGGCATCGCCCCGTTCCCCAAGCATAAATCTCCCCGGAGCGGCTGTCCCCCGGGACAGTTCATGAATGTTTCCGCCCCCACAGTCAGGCGGTCCTGAATTTCATTGGACCGCCTTTGCCGGCGCCCATTGCGCAGGACAACCATGGCGTGGCGGCAAGTTGCCATGCTATCGAGAAGAGGCCTGCTCGACAGCGGGTTTGCACCATCAACCCGGCCGAAAACGACGGGTCAATCGACTCCCGATATAATGGATGCCCTCCACTTTGAATATCCAACCGCCCATACCCATGAGCACCAAAAATATGGCCGATACAACCACGATCATCACACAGCTTCCCTGGAATGATGCAACCTCCAGGTGTGAAAGCAGGCGTCTGTGAGCTTCCCACAGAATCATCCCCAAGGGCAATCCCGCAACCATTGTTTTGGCATACGTCAGGTAGACCTGCCGGCTTTGCGTATTGCCGCTGCGCCGGTTCCAGATCGCATAAAGGGCCGCGACTTGAATAATGGCGGACAGAGAGATAGCCAGCGCCACGCCGAAAAGACCGTACATCGAGAGTCCGAACCAATACAGCGGAAGGCTGAGGACAACGGCCACCGTGCCGTAAATCGCCGGTAGAATGGTGTTTTGCATGGCATAAAAGCCACGATTGACCACGGTTTGGGCGGCGAAGGCCACCGCGCCCACCAGGAGCCCGCTAAGGGCGATGGCTGTCATGCGGGTGTCCGCCCCAGTAAAATCCCTTCTCTCGAAAAGCAGGCGCAGAATTTCATGGCGCAATACCCACATCAAAATGGATGTGGGGATAACCAGCGTCGCAAGGTACCGCAGTATGGTATTGAACATCCGGTTCATCTCATCGAGACGTTTTTGCGCCGCCAGGCGGGCCAGGAAAGGATATGAGGCCACGCCAATGGCTTGGCCGAAAAAAGCCACCAGCATCAACATGGTGATCTTGGCATAGTCGAGCCACGATATGGCCCCGGCAGGTAAAAAACTACCGAAAAACTTGGAAAAAATCTCCATGGAAAAAGTCATTGTCAGGCCCAGCATCAATGGCAGGGTCATTAAAACATAGCGCCGCAGATCCGGATGACCGAGATTGAACTGGAGTCGAAAACGCATCCCGGCTTTAACGGCACCATAGAGCTGGACCAAAAAATTACCTAGAAAAGCCCCTGCCAGGGCGCCCCATGAGAAGCCTTCGACACCTATCCAAGGCCCCAGGATCAGTCCGCCGGCAATGATTCCCAAGTTGTAGATCAGAGGCGCCAGGGCGGGAATAAAAAAGCGCTCCCTGGCAAACTGCACCGCCATCAGCAGGCCGCCGATAAAAAAGAAGATCTGGGCCGGCAAAACGATCCGGGTCATACGGACCGACAGGACCAAAAATTCGGGATCTTTTCTTCCAAAGGCCAGCAGTGGAACAATCCAGGGCGAATAGACCATGAAAAAAACGATTAGGCCAAGGAGCATAAACCCGAAAGTGGTAAGGATTATCGAAAAGACGCGCCAGCCGCCGGCCTCGTCATCATTGGCCAAATACTGGGAAAAAATTGGAATAAAGGTGACCGATAAAAAACCGCTGGCCAGTATATGATTAAGGATCTCGGGAAGAACAAAGGCCACCCGGTAAGCATCCACGGCGGCATTGGCGCCGGCCATGGCGGCAATGGTCATTTCTCTAAAACAGCCCATGAGCCGGCTCAGGAAAATGCTGGCCATCATAATCAGAGCGGCCAGGCCGATTTTGCGATACGCCCGTTGATTCATGCATCTCCTTAAAAACAATTAAAATTACCGCATGTTGCACCAACTTGAACTTTGAAGCAAGGCATTATTCCAATCTGATCAAACCAAACGCGGAATGCGGATTTGCATTTTGCAACAACAGCCGGAATCGCTGCCGCCCGCCAAAATCAATGAATGGCGCTCGCTGTTTTATGTCAAGATTTTTGCAAATTGCATTTACGATCAAAGTGAACAAGCAAGGGCGCGGCATCTGCGCCCCTTATTTCCAGAAAAACGCCCGCATTCTAATATTAATATTATTACAGGGCATTACCAATCCGATTGACCATCGTCACCCCTCAACCCCATGGCCCTGGAACCACTTAATCACCCGCCCCTGCATAACTGGCGCAAATATTGCTGTAATCCTTTGCAACACGATATTGTATGGAACGGATTATCCAATTCACCAAAGGGTAATTCACATATTCACAGGTATCATTCCATGGCACAGCGATTAACCGTCATAACTTTTGGCTTAAGTCTT